>CAVJEZ010000303.1:0-2004 GCA_963648625.1 Odoribacter splanchnicus | reverse complement strand
TCAGCATCGAAGCGCCGACCTGGGTGGCCATGCGGCCGGCAACCTCGGACATGGGGGCAAGCAGGGGCAGGGCTCCGTTGTCCAGCTGCACTGTCTCATAGGCAATGCCAACAACGGATTTTTCCAGCATGGCCTTTGTCAGGGCAGGTTCGGCAGCAAGGTGCAGGTAGGTATAGATTATCTGGCCGGGACGGAAAAATTCATATTCCGGAGCAAGAGGTTCCTTGACCTTGACTACCATGTCGCAGGCCCAGGCTTCTGCAGCCGTATCCACCATGGTGGCACCGGCAGCAACATATTCCTCATCGGTGATCATGCTGCCAAGGCCGGCCCCTTTCTGGACCAGCACCTGGTGGCCTGCTTCTGCAAGGGCATGCACCCCGGCAGGCGTCATGCCGACACGGAATTCCTTTGTCTTGATTTCAGTTGGCAGTCCTACTTTCATACCAGCACTCCTTATCTTCCCAGGCAGCCATGCTGCCTGAGCCTGTGAGACGGCGTCGCCATGCTGCCAGATGCAGTGCCTTAAAGCACAGGCACTTTCCGGCAGGTACTGTACTTATACGACACTTTTCTTCTTTGTGTCCACATATGACAGACAATACTGTTATCACTTTTTGCAGTATGGTGTCACAAGTGCATACTGGACAGGCAAAACTGATTGATTATACAGCCAGATTTTTCCGCTTTTGAACTCCCTGTGCCTCAGATAGAGCGCTTGTTAAAGTGCACGTAAGCCTGCCATGCCCGGGCTTGCAGACGTGCCTGAAAGTCCTTTTTGAGAGAATCAGGCAAGTCAGTGCCAGTATTGTGGCTGTTCTGCCGCATCAGCAGACAGTAGAATGCCCTGCCAGAAACGGCTGTCAGCAGCCTCCTTTCTGGACGCCCCGCCGTCATGACTGGTACAAAAGCAACAGGCTCAGCACGTTTTTGTTTTTCACCGTCATCTCCCCGCAGGAGGAACTATGTCAGCCTATCAGGATACGCCTGGCCTTGTTGTGTTTGAAAAGCCGGTTCCGCTCACAGAGCTCGCCACACCCTGTCTTTTGCTGGACACGGACAAGATGGAAGCCAACATCAGGCGCTTCAAAGAGCACTGGCAGGATACTGGCGTAACAATACGTCCGCATCTCAAAACCTGCCGCAGCTGGCCGCTGGCCCTTGCAGCCATGTCTTCTCCCGAAGGGCCGGCCTGCGTGGCTACCATGGGCGAGGCCGAGGCCGTTGCCGCATACGGCGCAAGGGACATTGTCCTGGCCGTGGGCATGCGCCCGTCTCTTTTTGCCAGGGCATGGTCCCTCATGCAAAAAGGCGCTGATCTCAAGGTCCTCCTGGACAGCATGACTATGGCAAAAGCCCTGACAGAATGGGCAAAGGAACACGATGCCGTCTTCTCCGTCCTGCTTGAAATTGACTGCGACGGGCACAGGGCAGGCCTTGCCCCGGACAGCGACGAGCTTGCCGGCATAGCCGCCCTGCTTAAAGGACAGGGACAGGACGTGGCAGGCATTCTTACCCATGCCGGATCCGCCTACGATATCTGTTCCGTTGAAAAGATACAGAAGCTGGCCATGCGGGAGGCGGAAGCCGCTTCCCGTGCAGCCGCACTGCTTAAGGAACACGGCCATGCCTGCAAAATTGTCAGCATCGGCTCGACGCCTACAGGCCTGCTGGGCGATGCCAGGGCTGCAGCCGACCTCGGGATTACAGAAATCCGTGCCGGCGTCTTTGTCTTCATGGATCTGGTCATGGAAGGGCTTGGCGTCTGCTCAAGGGACGATATTGCCATCACTGTCCTGACCAGCATGATCGGTGGCTTTCCCGAAACGGGAGGCGTGCCGGACCGCATCCTGGCTGATGCCGGCTGGGCCGGCCTTTCTTCTGACAGAGGTCTGGCCGTCCGCTTTGAAAAACAGGGATACGGCCTTGCCTGCGATATAAACGGCACGCTTCTGCCAGGCCTTGTTGTGGCTGACCTTAACCAGGAACATGCCATGCTGCGCC
>CAVJEZ010000302.1:0-2015 GCA_963648625.1 Odoribacter splanchnicus | reverse complement strand
CCTGTCGATAGGAATTGGTATCTCGGGCACGGATTTCTGCACATCTATCATTAAAATTTTCTCCCTTCCTCTTCAAACCGGATGTTATGCCCGGCTGTTACGGCCGTTCGTTATGGCCGGCAGGTACGGCATAACGTATGCTACGCTATCGTCTTGCCCGTGGTAGAGGGCACAAAGACGCCGTGCTTTATGCCGTTGCAGGCAATGAGCTTGTCGGCAAGGCTGCCGATAACCTTTGCCTGCCCCCTGAGCACAAGGACCTCAAGGCAGTTGTGGTGATCCAGGTGGACATGCTGCGTTGTCACCACGACCTCATGGTGGTCGTGCTGTATGTCCATGAGCTTTATGGGCAGGTCATGGTTGTGATGGTCGTACACAAGAGTGAGCGTTCCTGCCACTTCTGCATCGGAATCCTTCCACTCCTGTTCCACCAGGGCTGTCCTGATAAGGTCGCGAATGGCCTCGGAGCGGCTCTTGTATCCCTTGCTGCGCAGCAAATCGTCAAAAGGAGACAAAAGATCCTTGGGCAGGGAAATGCCAAACCTGACCAGCTTTTCCTCTTTCTCTTCCATAGCTCATTCCTCCGCACGTCCCTGAGCCGGGTCTGGCCTGCACTTGCAATCAGGCCCGCTCAAGCTCCCAGATGGCCACTTCCACCCTGCACGTCTGGGCATACAGGGCATCGACCTTTGCAGTGTACGCCTTTTTTCCCTTCCAGCCAAAATCAGGCAGGGCCTTCAGAAAATGGTCGTACACCGAACGCCCGGGCTCTGCCACCCAGAATTTTCCGCCCTTTTTGAGGACAAGGCTGCACACTTTGAGGACAGGCTCCACAAAGCGGCGCTCGTACATAATGTCACCGCCCCACACAAAGTCAAAGGCCCCCTGCGCCAGGCACGGCCTGCGCCAGTCCATGGCCACAAAGGCAGGACAGGCCACATTGTTGAGGGATGCATTGAGGGCAGCATAGCGCAGGGCGTCAAATTCGTAGTCTATGCCGGTGACAGAGGCGCCAAGATACGTTCCCGCAAGGGCAGTGAGCCCTATGCCGCAGCCAAGGTCAAGGCAGTTTCTGCCAGATATGCGTGCACGGTTCGCCTCAAGCCAGGAACTTAGGACAAGGCTTGACGGCCAGAGCTCGGTCCAATAGGGAATGTGCTCGTCCGCATCGGCACGCCCGTCTGCGACCATGTCGTCCCACAGGCTGTCAAAGTCTGACGGGCGGCGCAGCACCCAGTCCCTGCCTGCGGCAGACGTATGAATTTCGGGGGTATAGGCAGTCAGCGGCTCGGCCATGACTCTCATCTCCTGAATGCCTTTCTGCCCTCTTCCTGCCACAGGACCGGTACAGACGGCACTTGCCCGTCGCAGGGCATAAGGCTAAAATTACTGACTGTTTTTCGCACACTGGCTGTTTGTGTCAAGTCCCGGCCCTTTGCAGCTCATTTTGCAGGGCTTTTTTAAGGGCCTTTTTTAAGGGCCAAAAGCCAAAGGAAATGTCCTGGCACAGCTGCCGCACAGGACTGTTTTTGCATTTTTGCCATGTATACGATTTTTTGCGCCATCCTCCCTGCCTTCCTTGTCATAGGCGCAGGATGCCTGGTGGAGAAAAGGCAGATCATGCCGGAAAACACGGCCTATGCCCTCTCTGCCTTTGCCATCAATATTGCCATTCCCTGCCTCACCTTTCACATCATGAGCACTGCGCCCCTGGACAAAATGACGCAGTGGTCCTGGTGGGCAGGCATCCTTTTCGTGCAGACCGGCCTCTACATCATCTTCTTCTTCCTGCTGCGCCTGCGCGGCCGCGACACGGGAGAGGCAGTCATTTCAAGCCTCTCGGTCTGCTTTGCCAACGTCGGCTTTGTCGGGCTGCCGGTCATCATGAACATCTACAACAATAACAATGATGCCCTGACAGTGGCAGGCCTGGTCATGGTGGCCTCCAACACCCTGCCCGTCATCTCGCAGATGACGCTCATGGCCTGGTCCAGGAAAAAGAAGAAAAGGCCGGA
>CAVJEZ010000301.1:0-2026 GCA_963648625.1 Odoribacter splanchnicus | reverse complement strand
ATAGAAGAGTGTATCGCCTGAGAAGACGCATGCTTCATCCTTGAAATAATAGGCGACAGCTCCCGGGCTGTGCCCAGGAGTAAGCAGGACTTCCGGATTGAACGAAGCAAGCGGCAGAGAGGAAGAAAAGGGCACTGCCTTGAAGGGCGGAACCAGTGGCATGCCCCAGAGTCCTCCCTGGGAAATTTCGGTAGAAGCTATGACATCGTCTCCTGCCGGCACATAGGCAGGCACATCGGTTTCCTTTTGCAGGGCGGCTATGCCGTACTGATGGTCAAAGTGCCTGTGTGTGACAAGGATGGCTTCCAGAGCAAGGCTTTCTTTTTTAAGAAAGTCCAGAATGGGGGCCGGATCGCCGCCCACGTCTATAACCAGGGCCTTTTGCCCGTTGTCAAGAAGATAGCTGTTTGTTTCAAGAACGCCCAGCGGAAAGGTAGTGATGCGCATGGCTGCTCCGGAATGGAAGGCAAAAAGACTGCTGTGCCTTTTGCCGCTCACGATGCTTATTTAGACGGCACAAAATGGCCGGTTTGAAGTGTACGCAAAAAGAGGCAGGTGGGCAAACAGGCGAAGAAAGGAAGAAAGGCCGCAGGGCTAAAGATACGGGAAGTTTTTCCTTTAGGCAGAAGAAAAAATCCCTCATATGCTGCCTGTAAGGCTAAAAAAAGCATATGAGGGAAGTGTTTTGCCATGAAAAAGGCGGTTACCCACTATACGTCAAAGAGCATTTCCAGGTCTTCCCTGGTCAGGGACTTCCATGTTTCCTGGCCGGGGATGATGGAGGCAGCCACGTTGCGCTTGGATTCCTGCAATTTAAGGATTTTCTCCTCTACCGTGTTCTGGCAGATGAGCTTGTAGGAGAAGACCTGGCGCTGCTGGCCTATGCGGTGCGTCCTGTCCGTGGCCTGGCTTTCCACGGCCGGGTTCCACCAGGGATCGTAGTGGATGACGTAGTCTGCCGAGGTCAGGTTAAGGCCCGTGCCGCCTGCCTTCAGGGAAATGAGGAAGATGGGAATGTCTGGCGAGTTGTTGAAGCGGTCCACCTGCTCAAAGCGGTCCTTGCTGGCACCGTCCAGGTAGCAGAAGGGCACGGAGCTGAAGCTGAGCCACTGGCGGATGATCTGCAGCATCTGCACAAACTGCGAGAAGACAAGGACCTTGTGCCCGCCTTCCACGATTTCCTGCACCATGTCCTTGAAGGCCTCGAACTTGCCTGAGGGCAGGTTGTTGGAGAAGCCGGGCAGGTCGATCTTGAGCAGCCTCGGATGGCAGCAGATCTGGCGCAATTTTAGGAGTGCGTCCAGGATGGACATCTGGCTCTTGGCCATGCCCTTTTCGTCAACATCGGCCAGAACCTGGTCACGCAGCTTGTGGGCAACGGCGGCATAGAGCTCGGCCTGGGCCTCTTCCAGGGCGCAGCAGGTGACGCTTTCC
The DNA here is from genome assembly GCA_963648625.1 of Odoribacter splanchnicus. Classification (GTDB taxonomy): domain Bacteria; phylum Desulfobacterota; class Desulfovibrionia; order Desulfovibrionales; family Desulfovibrionaceae; genus Desulfovibrio. The sequence continues at coordinate 592 of CAVJEZ010000301.1, read as the reverse complement.
ACCTTGGGCGGCAGGTCCTTGGCCACTTCTGCCTTGGTCCTGCGCAGGATAAAGGGGCGCATGCGCGTGCGCAGGTATTCCAGGGTCTCGGTATCGCCGTCCTTGATGGGACGGACTATGCCGCGCTGGAAGGCGTGCTGGCTGCCCAGGAAACCAGGCATAAGGAACTCAAAGAGGCTCCACAGCTCAAAGATGTTGTTCTCAATGGGCGTACCGGAAAGGCAGAGCCTGAGCCTGGCATTGAGCCTGCGCACGGATCTGGCCGTGATGGTGTTGGGATTCTTGATGTTCTGGGCTTCGTCCAGGATGACGGCATTAAAGTCGTATTTCTGGATTTCTTCCAGGTCGCGCCGCAAAAGCGCATAGGTCGTGATAATGAGGTCAGAGTCCGCTATCTCGCGGAACATATTCTCGCGGTGCGTGCCGTAGATAATAATGCGCTTGAGATCCGGCACAAACTTTTCTGCTTCCCTGTCCCAGTTGGGCAGAACCGAGGTCGGCACCACGATGAGGTTGGGCCCTGTCAGCTTTTCCTCGACCATGTGCTGGATAAAGGCCAGCGTCTGGATGGTCTTGCCAAGGCCCATTTCGT
>CAVJEZ010000300.1:0-2028 GCA_963648625.1 Odoribacter splanchnicus | reverse complement strand
ACTTTGCCTCTGCTTTTCGGTACATGACGTATAATGGCTTTTGTCAGATAAGCATTAAAAAGTCAATAATTCTGGGGATAAAAACAAGTTGCACTGGCTATGCCAACCTGATACTGACAGCGGTTGCGCAGAGATTCTCGTGCCGGATGCCAAGGCAATGGGAAGCAATATGTCCGGACTGGAATGAAAGCATACAGGGGCAACAGTATAGTGGGGCAGTTGGGATGGTTCAGCAGTCAGCACTGTGCCTGCTGAAATTTGTCGGACTGGATGGAAGAAATTTCTCGGGGTGAATTATAGAAATTTATCGGATTGACTTACGTAAATTTATCGGGTTTACAAGCAGGACAAAGGAGAGAGGCATGGAGCACAAACAATATCTGCCACGAATTATGGATTCAATGGTCCAAAGCTGTCTTGATGCCTTCGGGGCAGTCTGCATTGAAGGGCCGAAATGGTGCGGCAAGACGTGGACGGCTGAGCATCATTGCAGAAGCCGTGTCTTGTTGGGCGATCCTGCCGGCGATTTCCAAAACCGCAAGCTGGCAGAGCTTTCTCCGGATTTGACTTTTGAAGGGGACAGTCCTCGCCTGATCGATGAGTGGCAGGAATTTCCTCCTTTGTGGGATGCTGTGCGGTATAAAGTCGATCAGTCTAAGGCAAAGGGGCAGTTTATCCTGACAGGCTCTTCCACTCCCAGTTACAAGGGGATTCTTCATACTGAGGTAGCAAGAATAGCCAAACTGCGGATGCGTCCCATGTCTCTTTTTGAATCGGGAGACTCATCGGGCAAGGTTTCATTGCAGGAGCTTTGCCACGGGCATTGTACGCCAGGCTTAACAGGCGACGTTGATGTGAGGCATCTGGCGGAGCTTATTCTTCGCGGCGGCTGGCCGGCCAGTATCGGACTGCCTTTGGAAGAAGCTGTCCTGCGTCTTTTGACCTGGCTTGATGCTATTCTCGGTGATAACGTCTTCCGTATTGACGGAATAAGGAGAAATACAGCCAAAATGAGGCTTGTGCTCCGTGCTCTTGCCAGAAATGAGAGTACTGTTGCGACAAACAGGGCGCTCAAAAATGACATCAGGGAAATGGATGCAGAAGACGTAGATGTTGAAACTATAGCTGAATATCTGGATATCTTTGAACGGCTGTATATCACGGACGATCAGCTGTCATTCTCAGAAAGCATCCATTCCTCTGTCCGCATAAAGAAGGCGGTCAAACGGCATCTTGCCGATCCCTCTCTTGCCTGTGCACTGCTGAAGCTGACCACAACAAAAGCATTGATTGGCGATTTGCGGACCTTTGAGTTGCTCTTTGAATCGCTGTGTGTACGGGATCTGAAAATCTATGCGGAATCATTTGGCGGAAAGCTTTACCATTACCAGGACTATAGAAACAGGGAGATAGACGCTGTCATTGCGTTGCCGGACGGACAATGGTGTGCCTTTGAAATTAAACTTGGAGCCAGGCAGATCGATGCCGCAGCCGACAATCTGCTGAAATTGCAAAAATCCCTGCAGCAGGATGAAAAAGCCAGGCCCATGTCTGTGATGTGTGTGATTTGCGGCATGTCCAACGCTGCATATCAGCGGCCTGACGGAGTCTTTGTTGTGCCTGTTACAGCCTTGAAAAACTAGCCTTCTGCGACGAGCATCGAGGTAGCAGGAAGCATGGCTGTCCTTCAAAGGACTAAAGCAGACATTCTTTCAAATTGGGTAAAATTGAGTAAATTTATGGGTATCGTCGAGATACCCCAAAGAATGCCCATGGGTTCGCCAGTCTTCCTGATACAGAAGTCAAATTCAGCCATGCAATTGGATCCGGTATAGTGGTAACTTACAGAGGAAGCTTTTTCGCGTCCTCGGCTCTGGTTGCACAGAACTTTTTCCAGAAGGATATGCCCCAGAGCATGATTTTCCTATATTCTTCCACATCAGCAGCATATTTTTTTATCGTAATCTGGCGAAGGGCATCGTCTGCTTTCTCAGGCAGGTCTTCCAATATTCTGGTATGCCTTGCTTC
>CAVJEZ010000299.1:0-2045 GCA_963648625.1 Odoribacter splanchnicus | reverse complement strand
GATTTTCTGCCAGGATGCGGTTGGCCATGGTGTCCACCAGCATCCAGTTCTTTTCAGCGCCTACGTGTTCGTAGATGGATTCATAGTACTCAATGCGAGCGGTAAAGCTTTCTACAGCTTCTTCTTCCGTATAGCCGGCATATTCGGGCAGTTTTGCCTTCCTGCGTATGCAAGCCTGGCGCAGGACAGGGTCCTCGTTGACGCATTCCACAAAGAGGATGTCATGGTCCTGCAGTGTCTCTTCTATAAGCTGGCGGCGCCTGCGGCTGCCGTTGGTGGCGTCAAGGATGGCAATATTGCCGCCCTCCTCCAGCCACTGCCTGGCATCAAGCATATTCTGCCTGGCTATTTTTTCACGCAGCTCGCGCCCCTCTGCATTGTCCGGCGCATACCAGGATGATTCAGTGGATTCCGGGCCTGCAATGCGGCGGCGCAGTTCCCCGTTGTTAAAGATAGCGCAGCGTATGCCCTCGCCGCCCAGGCCGTCCCGTATTCTCCGTGCCAGGGTAGACTTTCCTGAGGCCGGAAGCCCGACCATGGCCACATACAACTTCTTCTGCACAGCTTCCTCCCCTTATTCTGTCCTTGTCCTGCCTTTACGGCAGATCTTATCTTCAGCCGTTAATACCTTAAAGTGCATTCCTGCCTTTCGTCCTTTGCCTTCATAGCCAGCCCGATCAGCCTGTCTGTCTGATCGGCCATAAACAAAGGGATATTCAGCAGGTCATCGTCCAGTTCCAGATTTCCCAGAGAAAAGCGGATACGGAGCCTGCACTTGTCAGGGAACAGCTCCCTGAATTTTTTCAGGCCGCGGCTTCTGGCACCAGCGTCTGACGTAACCTCTATGGGGAAAATATCATGCTCCCTCTGTATAAGGAAGTCTGTCTCATAGGGCGGATTGCACTGGCTCCAGTAGCGGGGCATAACCTCAAATTGAGAAATAAGCGACTGCAGGACGAAATTCTCTGCCAGAGCCCCCTTAAACTCCGTAAAGAGGCTGTTTCCGGCACCATATACAGACGGCTCAAGCCCGTACAGGCGTCGCAGGATGCCCACATCTGCCAGATACAGCCTGAAGGCAGATGGTTCGTCGTATGCCGGCAGTGGCAGTCCGATTTCAGAACAGCGGCATACCTTGTGCACAAGATGCGCATTCACAAGCCATTGCAAGGCGTCTCCGTACTCCCGTGCCCTTGCTCCCTCATGTACGGCTGTATAGCGAAATTTCTTGTTTTCCCGGCCAAGCTGGGAAGGAACGGATTTCCATATCCTGGAGATTTTGGGAAAATAGCTGGCCTTCGGATTTTTTGCAAAATCAAGCTCACAAGAGTCAATAATGCGTGACAGGGCTTTCTCCATGCCCTCCGGATCGCGGCTTTGCGTCCAGCTCAGGACAGCTTCCGGCATTCCGCCCGTGACCAGATACATTTTGAGCTTTTCACAGAGCGGGTTAAAGAAGGCATCCGGTACAGGCTCAAGCGTATCCACGGACTCAAGGTACTGTATCAGATTGCCGGCATCATCGGCGGCAAGGAACTCCGAAAACGTCATTGGTCCAAGCTGCATAAAATCAGCCATCCCTGCCGGAAGGGAAGATGTTTTTTCAAAGGCTGTACCAGGCAGCGAACAGGCACAGGCTATATGATACTGCGGTGCATCCCCGCAAAAATACCTCAGGGAGCTGATCACCTCGGGGCAGTCCTGTATCCCGTCAAAAATGACGAGCGTTTCCCCCGGCACAATACGCTGGCCGCCGGCCATCACCAGGCTGTCCAGAATGCAATCTGCATTTTTGCCTGTTTCAAAGAACTGTCTGTATTCCGCGTGTTCCTCAAAATTGAAACAGGCTGTGTTTTCATAACAGCGCCTGCCAAATTCTTTGAGGAGCCAGGTTTTGCCTGACTTACGCACACCCTCAAGGATCAACGGCTTGCGGCAGCCGGAATTTTTCCATGCTGACAGCTGCTCAAAAAGCCTGCGTTCCATAGCCTTCCCCGGATTTTCAGACTTGTACGGAATTCAATACAATCACACTTTTATACATT
>CAVJEZ010000298.1:0-2063 GCA_963648625.1 Odoribacter splanchnicus | reverse complement strand
GTACTGCCTGATGCGGCTTGCCAGGTGCAGCCTGCGGTCCGTGCTCTGCGTAATCTTGTGCACGGCCGGCCTGGCAGGCTTTGCCTATACCTTTTTCCTCACCCGCGACTACGGGCCGCTTGACGCCTTCATGTTTGCCTGGACGCAGGACATGTACCATGACTGGTACAGACTCACTGACGCAGCTGTCCTGGGGCTTTTGCTGATACTTTCAACATGGTGCTTTATAAAGCACCGCGCCCTGCTGAACAGGCTGGTCTCGGCAGCCATCTTTATGACCGTGCTCCTTGGCGGCTGGAATGCATACGGAGGTCTGTCAAAGAAGGACGAGGCTGCTGCTCCTGTGGCAGAAAGCGCACAGTTCCCCATCCATCTCTCCAAAACAAAGCCCAATGTGCTGGTGCTCATGCTGGACATGTTCACAGGCGACCATGTCACCTATCTCATGAAGGAAAGGCCTGAGGTTTTGTCTGGCTTTGACGGCTTTACCTTCTATCCGGACACCATCTCCGAGGCCGACGTGACCATCATGAGCGTGCCGTCCATCATAGCAGGCGAGAAAGTCGCTCCCAGAAACCTTGCCAGGGATACAGGGAAGACGCTTGAGGAAAGCATCTGCACTGAAACCGAAAGCTTCTTTGCCCATCTTAAGGACAAGGGCCTGGATGCGCACATAGCAGCCTCTGACGACATAGACTTCCTGGCCACAAAGCCCTATGTCACGCGCACCCTCTACAGGCGCTTCATGACAGAGGAAGACTCTGCTGCAAAAGAGCAGGGCGGATCCTACACAGGGCTCTTTGTGGTCTCCTACAGCCTGCTCCAGGGCATGCCCTGGTCATTGCGGCAGTATGTGTACAACGAAGGCAGCTGGATCATGCCCGTCTTTTCCGCCTCCAAGGCCGACGTGGTCGGCATCATGCACAGCAGGCGCCACTACGCAGTCCTGAACGGCCTGTCCGACCTTACCAGGGCTGACGATGAAAACGGATCTTATACCTTTGTCACCAACGAGCTCTCGCACATCCCGTGGTACATCTCAAAGGACACCTTGAAGCCTGTCTCCGAGGATCCCTGCCCTGAGACCACCTTTATCCTGGACATGCGCAACGGCCGCATCCCCGAGCACTATTACGCGGAAGCGGCTGCCATGCAGCTTCTCTCAAAATACTTTGACTGGATGAAGAAGGAACAGGTCTACGACAATACGCTCATCATCGTGGTGTCCGACCACTGCGAGGGCGACAGCCAGCCCATTGCGGCTGTCTTTGGGAAGCCTGATCCGGCCATAGCCCAGGGCGGGACCTACCCGGGGCGCCCGGGATCCCTCCTCATGGTCAAGCCTGCCAATGCAAGGGGCGGCATAAAGACCGACACAACGCCCATGAAAAGCTCCGATGTCAGGGATATTGCCGAGGCCTTCCTGGACGGCCGTCCCTTTGTCCGCAAGCAGGATCCCTTTGTGCGCTACCATGCCACAGGCGAGGCCGTGCGCAGGCTGCACAACGACAACAGCTACAATTTGCAGTCCCTGTGGAAGATAACCGGAGACAGGAACGAGCGCTCCCACTGGGAAATGCTCTTTTCCACCAGGAAACAGGCCTTTTAGGGGCTTTTAACGGGCATGGCCGGCAGCAGTGCCGGCCATGCTGACACAGAGGTCATGAATACATGCTGGACTATCTCTACTATCTTTTCATAGCGCCGCTTGAATGGATTATGCGCACAGTGCTTGAGGCAGGCTTTGCTTCCTTCGGCACCTATGGCGCAGCCCTTGTATTCATGAGCATCGTTGTCAATGTGATGCTTCTGCCGCTCTACCATCTGGCAGAGACCTGGCAGGAGTCTGAACGGCGCGTGCAGCATGACATGGAAAACCAGCTTGCACGCATCAAGCGCGCCTTCAAGGGGCGCGAGCGCTTCATGCTCATGGCAACGCTCTACAGGCAGCACGAGTATCATCCCGTCTATGCGGTGCGCACCTCCTTCGGCTTCCTTATCCAGGTGCCCTTCTTCTTTGCGGCCTACCATTTCCTAAGCCACTATGCGCCCCTGAACGGGGC
>CAVJEZ010000297.1:0-2084 GCA_963648625.1 Odoribacter splanchnicus | reverse complement strand
GAAAGAGGATGTCATCAAAAAGATTTGGGATTCCAGATACCATGGACGAACATCCTTATGGAATCGTTCCAGCTTGATATGGTCTTCAAGATGGAGCTTTGAAATCTGGACTTGCAGCTGCTTTTCTACAGAGCCATCCTCACTTTTGCCAACAATGGTGAGCACGGCATCAGGGACTTCCTGGATGACCTCCTGCATAATGCTGAGCACATCTGACGGGTTCTTTCCTTTGTCCAGCCTTCCAAGCCAGAGGATTTTGTGACTGGCTGTAAAAGGTGCTGGCTCCCACTTCCTGATATCATCACACAGAGGGTTGATGGTAACATGGACATTGGCATTGTAGTACTTCCAAAAGTCAAAGTTTGTCTGGCTGAGCGCAACGACGGCGTCAGCCAGGGTGTATTGCTTTAAAAAAGCATCAAACCTGGCCAAATATGCCATGCCAAAGGTAAAGATGCCGTGGCAGTGTATAATGCAGGCAGCACCGGCTGCCTTTATGGCAAGCTGATCCCAGAGCAAGAAATGGGTCAGCCATGCGTGATAAACAACGGCATCGATATGATAGTCACGAATAATGCGCTGAAATGCATCGGCCCGTTCGTGGTATGTGTGAGGGGTAATATTGCCAAAGCCGGGGATGATAATGCGCTCTGTCCCTGAGGGAAGCTCAAAGTCATCATCGCATGGGGCTTTGTCTGTCAGGACAATGACCTTATAGCCCATTGCCTGCCAGATGTAGCACAGCTGGCACAGCACCCGTTCTACTCCGCCGTTGGCAATGCGGTGGTAATAGGCTGCGATGGTTTTAACGGGGCGTCCGTCGTATCTGAGTACAGCAGATCCTTGTATAAACCTGGCTATAGTTCCCGTATCATTGGGGTACCATCTGGCAAGAAGTCCTATGATATCTTCATGGCTCCAGTAGCGGAGCAGCATATCAAAACCGGCGGCTTTGTCTTCATCCACAACTTTGAACCATCTTGACAGACAGGCGCTAAGATAGTCCATATGATTTCTTTGCAGGACATCCTTGTATTGTGGAAGCGTGCCCTTTCTTGTGATGAAGGCATCCACCATATTCACGCATAAGGCATATTGGCAAAAGCCCTTAAACTGCTCTTTTGTAAAAACGTTACGTTCGCCACCTTCTTCCCCAGTAGTGCTGATAGTAGGGGGTCCCGTTAATGCCCTTATAGCTTTGGGCATTATAGGAAAGCATGAAGTAGAGAAGTTTGTCCTGTCCTCGCGGAAGGGTTATGTCCTGCATGTCCGGAAGGCATGCCTTGCAAACTGCTGCACTGTAAATTTTGTCCCAGAGTATGTAGCTCTTGTACAGACTGTCCCTGAAGCAGGCCGTAAAAACAGCACTTCCTGTCAGTATGCCGTTATATGGACGAATCCATTGCAGGAAATTATTGAATTCCTTTTCTGGTATGGAGCCCGCATTGATGATTTCTGTTTGAAAATGCAGGATATCTACCCCTGATGCAGAGATTTCCCGGTACAGTTCCTCACATGCTTCGGAAGGTGCTGTATCGTCTGCATCGGCAAATATGATGTACTCTCCGCAGGCCTTTTCAATGCCCAGTTTTCTGGCACACCATGCACTCTTGTTTTCGGGGAATGAGTATACCTGTATTCTGCTGTCTTTTTGTGCAAATGACTGAAGCTTTTGCAGGGACTCATCTGAACTGCCATCATCAATGCAGATGATTTCAATGTCCTTCAATGTCTGGGCAGTCCAGCTGGCAATGGTCTGGTCCAGGTATTTAGCCATATTGCAGACGGGTATGATGACGGATACTTTACAGGCGTAGTTCATGGAGTCTTTCCCTTTGTCGCAGATTGAAAGGTGTATGAGTGGGCTTTTGCGGCAGGGGAATTTACGTACTGTCCTGTATCCAGGTATTGGCAGCAGTATCAAACGGGCTTGCTGTCAGGGCATGGCAAAAGAAAAGGCCAGTAGCTGGAAATGCTAAAGGCCTGTGCAGTGAAATAGGTTTGTCCCGATGGTGTTTTGTGCAGGTGCTGTATTTTTTGTTTTGGGTGAAAGAAAGGGTGTTGAAATAGTCTAAGTATTTGAA
>CAVJEZ010000296.1:1179-2087 GCA_963648625.1 Odoribacter splanchnicus | reverse complement strand
GGAAAGCTGTATATAATTCAACCGCATTATTTGATGCTACATATTCAGGTTCTTCACCAGTGACATAAGAAAAGACACAGGGAGATATAGAAAGGATATTATATGTTCCTCCTCTGAGGATAATCCTGTTGTTCTCTGCCTGTGCAGATTTGGAGGACGCTACCTCCGCAACGTGAATGCCACTGTTCAAAAAGAATTTCCCCTCGTATGTACCTCCAATGAGTTCAATCACATTGCCGTTTGCCGTTGCTTTGTCGTTACCATTAGCTCTACCGCATACAATGTTGGAGAAACCAGCAAAACTGGCATCTTTGATTACAATTTTATTACCGTCAGCTGTCGCATTATTAGACCCAAACCGATTCTTTCCGTCGATTTGAACAGAACTACCTGCCCATCCAACAATGAGATGTGAAATTTTACCATTGGTATAGGTAAACCAATTGTTGTTAGCCTTAACATCTCCTGCAGTATAATCTACATTATTCCATGCAGCACCGATAACAATACCGCTCATATCATCATAGACATATTTTTCCGGCAAACTCGTCATATGATTATTTGATGCCTCTACATTACCAGTTTTATATTTTGAATCGTAATACCATGTTGTGCCTACATACTGCCAGTCAGTGGCTGAGGCTACCAAGGGACATGCCATAAGCAATGAGGAAAGACATGCAGTATACTTAAAATTCATTCTGATCTTCCTTTTATTTTGTCTTTGCGAGAGACAAAAAGTTATGATTAGACCTACTGATAGGATAAAACGATATCCTGACCGGTAAATTATATAAAATCTGTAGTATTTTACTTGAAAAAAAAAAAAAAAACGCGCAAGCTTTTTTTCAGAGTTAGATATATTTTTTCTTCAATATCTTCTGCGCCTGCAGCCGCCTTCCCTGAAC
>CAVJEZ010000296.1:0-1169 GCA_963648625.1 Odoribacter splanchnicus | reverse complement strand
TGTTGACCACAAAAAAAGACCTCCCTGCTCTTTGCAGCCAGACATGCCAAGCATGCCATCTGCAAAGAGAAAGGAGGTCTCCTCTTGCTACCCCTTCCCTGCCGGAAAGTTTTTTTAGTCTGATTTAATTTTCTGCTGCAGCATCCCCAGGCCTTCACCGGCTCTGGCAGATACTGTCTTATGACTTATGCGGACTGATCGTATCCCATCTCGGATCGCAGCCAGCGGCGCACCTCGCCCTGCGGGGCGCTGATGCCCTTCAGCCCGTGGTTTTCCTTCTCAAAGGAGGGAATAAGTTCCTCGGGCATGTCCATGACAAAGATGTCTTCGCACTCTTCGCAGGTGCGGCGCACCAGGCGGATGACAGGCTTGCTGCCCCAGGTATCCACCACAAAGTACACGGACTCGTCGCTCTTGGAGCGCACCGGAGGATACTCTGAGTGCCAGTCATTGTTTCCCCATTCAAGGTACATGGTGACAGCATGCTCAGGAGTGAGATCCCAGGAAATATCCATTGTGGCAAAATCACGTAACTGATGTGCCTGATGAACTTGATTCAGTTGGCTCATGATATTCCTCCTTGCTGAAGTGTTGATTACAACTTATCAGTAATAATTCCTCTTTGCAAGTAGAAAAACCAAATTTTTATTTTTCAGGTACCCTGGACAATATCTGGCGGCAGAGGCCCATGATGGCATCGTATTCATGGCGCCTGAGCTCTGCCCTGGCAAAAAGCCTGCGCCAGGGCATGAGAAAATAGGAAGGATTTGAGCCATGCAGCACGTCAAGACGCAGAAGAGCCTGTTCAAGCGAAGTCATAAGGCGCTCATTGTCAGCAAGGGATATATGGCTCTCATTGCCGGCGAGCTCTCCTGTGCCCTGCTTTTCACCATGTTCCCTGCGGTTTTGCTTGGCGCATTCATACAGCATGAGCAGGACTGACTGGGCCAGATTTAGGGAAGAGGCAAGCCCGGAGGTGGGAATGGTGGCAATGTGCTGGCATTGCTCAATGTCACTGTTTTCAAGGCCCCTGTCTTCGGAACCAAAGACAATGGCCGCCTTTTCCCCCTGCATCAGGGTGCGCACGACGATTTCGGCAGCCTGCTCCGGAGAAAGCAGCGCCCTGCGCCAGCCGCCTGTCCTGGCAGTTGTTGCTATCACGCACTGGC
>CAVJEZ010000295.1:0-2118 GCA_963648625.1 Odoribacter splanchnicus | reverse complement strand
CGGGAGCAATGCCGCCGGCTTTGTCAAGGTAGTAGAGGACGGAGTCCTGCTGCCCGCCCGCATAGCGGCCGGGACTGACCACATGGCCTGTCACAAAGACGGCCACGGGCTGGGAGCTCATGAGATTGGTGTAGAGCTGCAGGTTGGAGGTAAAGACAGATCCTATCTGCTTCTGCACGGCAGCCTGCAGCTGGGAGTTGGTCAGGCCGCCCACGCTGACGGGGCCTACCTCAGGCACAAAAATATTGCCCTGCTGGTCAACGACCACGACATCGTCATAGGTAAAGGATCCCCAGCAACGCAGCATGATGCGGTCGCCAGGGGAGATGACATACTGGGCCTGCAACCCTTCCTGGTAGGTATTGGAGAAATTCCCCTGAAAGAGGCTGGCCCCGAATGGCTGAAGCCCGTCCACAAGAGGTGCCGGGTAGGTTGTCTGGGCCCAGGCAGGCGGAGCCTGCTGCGGCACGGACTGGCGCACGGCCGGCTTGTAGGAAGCAGGCTGCCCATTTCTGGCAGCAGCCCCTGAGGGCCTGTCCGGCTGGCGGATCATGGCATCGGCATTCTGCATGCCAGTGCCCTGCGCCTTTACGCCGGTCTGGGCGGAAGCGCTGCTTCCTGAGGCAGCAGCCTGGGCCTGCGACTGGCTCTGGCTTACGCCGTCGCCAATGCCGCTCATCAGGGCCTGTTTTCTGGCTGTATTGGAAGAATAGGCCTGGCAGGAAGGCGGCAGTACAAGGAGCGCCGCAAGAAAGGCAGCGCACAACATAGACAGATATTTCATCAGAACCCCGCATGCTCCCGGATGGCAGCAATAATCAGAGAAACAAGGCCGAGCAGCACCGCAGCTGCCAGCATAAACACCAGGCTGAAGACTATGGGCCTGGGATAAAGGGACTCATCAGGCACCATGGGCTTCTGGAAGGATTCTACGTAAAGAGTCTGGGATTCGGCCTGGACACGCGCTGTTTCCAGCGAGGTCATGGCCGAGGTCAGCTGCTTCTGGGCAAACTGTTCTTCCAGGGTCAGGCTCTGGAACTCGCTGACCAGGGCGCTTAAGGGCTTGTCGCCCTGCATCTGGCTGGCCAGCCGCGCCTTTTCGGCCTGGAGCTGCTTTTGCAGGACTTCCAGCCTGTTCTGAAGCATGACCACCCTGGGACTGTCGGCCTGCATGTAGGTGGATGCCTCGGCCAGCTCGGATGCCGTTTGCGTAATCTCGGCCTCAAGCTTGTTGACCAGGCCGTACAGGCCTGTGGCCACGGCCTGCGGGTCAAGGATTACCGTGCGCTCGCGGTACTGGCGCAGGGCTTCCTGGGCATTGCGTATGCGGGCCTCAGCCCTGGCCACCTCAGCCTGTGCCAGCGAGATGGCATCATTGCGGGCACGCTCGTTCATGGCATTGACCAGCGCCTCGCTGGTATCAAGGATGGCCTGGCAGACTGCCTTTGCCATCTCAGGGCTGAAAGCCTTGACCTCGATGGTCATAATGCTGGTGTCCGGGTCAAAGGTCGTCACCACGGCCCAGTCCCAGTAATGCAACATCTGATCCTGGGTTGCATTGCGAGTAAGCCGGTACCAGATGTCATGGCTGCGGTCCGAGTAATGCTCCCGTATATGCAGTTTTGCGTCCACCTTGTCGATCATATCCATAGACTGGATATATTTCTGGACAATGTAGGAATCGCTTGCTGTCGATGAACTGGTACGGAAGAAGGTAGACAGCATGTCCATGGACTGCTGCTGGTTCTGGTTGCGGATGGCAAACTTGGCTTCGGCCAGGTAGATGTCAGAGGCAAACAGGGCCAGGTAGAGAAAGACTGCAAGCGACGGCAGAAGCACGCAGCTCACAAGCAGGCGCAAAAGCAGTCCCTGCGGCCGTGAAAACTGTCTGAATTTCTGCATGCCCAGCTCCGCATAGGGAGAGAGCCGGACAATTTGTTCCCGCGCAGCCTGGGGCAGGAGTGGCAAAAGGCCTGAAACAGGGGTAGCCGGACCGCCAGGGGAGAGGCCGTCTTTTGCCGTATCCTGAGGGACAGCCATGGACAAAGGCTCCTGCAGGGGAACAGCCTGGCTGCCAGGCACTGATGATGCCCCGGATGCCTGAGCCTGGGCCGCAGG
>CAVJEZ010000294.1:0-2119 GCA_963648625.1 Odoribacter splanchnicus | reverse complement strand
GCCAGGAGCCATGCTGGGCTTCCTTCTGCCTACAGCCATACAGGTGGGCGAGCTTTTGAAAGGGCTTGAACGCGGTCCCTTTGATGCCATAGAAGTACAGGAACTGCTTTTGCGTGACTGGAAGCCACTGGCAGACCGTCTGCGCCCTGCGGACAGGATGACTGCCCATACAGGCTTCCTTGTCTTCTGCAGGCATCACATTCGCAACAAGGCCTTTGATGCCTTAAGGCCCAAGGGTACCAGGGAACGCAAGCAGCAGGCGGCCCTGGAAGAAAGGTTGTCCCAGGATCTGGACAGCTGAAAACCTGCCCGGCACTAAAAAACAGCTTTGCCAGATGACACAGGCGCATATTTTTGCGTCTGTGTCATTTTTTTTGGTTCTTCGTGATTTCCTGTGGGCAGAGCAAAACTTCCTTCATCATGGGACGAGAATGGCGGGTGTGGTTAATGATATCATCAGCATCTGAAGCTTTGTGACAACACAGCCCCAATTCAAATCCGGTGCCTCATTTTATGCAAGGCAAAAAAGACTCCCGCACAATGCTGTTACGCATCGTAGGAGAATTTTATATGGGAGAATTTTATATGGGAGAATTTTATAGGAGACCTATGACAACTTTATGACTGCACTTTCTGGCCAGCACATCATAAACAGCATGTTATTTTCTTTAAGACTGCTTGTATGCTCTATGTTTTATGTGCAGATAAAATACGTTTCTCCTGCTTTGTCTTCTGCTTCTATTCTACCCTATTGCAGGCGATCCAGTACATTCTTTTACACATGTTCTTCGTCCGCATTCAGTCCAAGGCAGAGGCCCTGCAAAGTGCTGGGATGAATACAGACAGAACAAAATACAGCGGACGTGGCTGTTTCCGTATAAGCATTCATTGCCCATCATCATCCAGCCGCATCCGCTACGCCCATAAGACAGCTCTTACCTGGGATCAACCAGTCAGAGAGAGTTTTGTCTCTGTTTATGCCGGTGCCTGTGCTCCGTTGATACGGTCAGTGATTGCCTGCATGGACGGAGCTTTGTTGGCAAAAACAGCAAATGAAGTCAGGGCATCCGGATCAGAAGATTTGATATATGCAGTCACGACATCGGGAAGAGAGCCAAAACGATCTTCAAGCAAAAGTTGCAGCATTCTGCCACTGCCTATAGCCTCACCTCTCTTCTCGCCTTCTTCTCTGCCTTCTTCTCTGCCTTCTTCTCTGCCTTCTTCTCTGCCTTCTTCTCTGCCCTCTTCTCTGCCCTTTTGAATGTATTCATTCTTCCAGTTAGCAGCATTTTTCAGCGTGTCTCTGCCCAATATCATCATATTTACCTCCTGCAGATTGCGGAATGTACGGCTTTCTTCAACCAACCCGGCGGCCTTCAGCACACGTTCCGCCCACAATGTAAACATATCGTTCAAGGGTGCATATTCAGGCCCTGGAAGCAGTTCTTCCAGTCTTGCGAATATCGGCTTAAACTCTTCCAAGCTCTTTGCACGTTCCAGTTTGCAGAGCTGGGTAACGAGTCCGTCGCGCTCACTCAGCTCATCATCAGCAATATGGCGTTCATCCAGCAGTAAATAATCCTGCTGGGGGCAGTATTGTTTCTTGCCGTCAGGCATCGGGAAAAACAATGGCTCCGCATCCAGAGGTACGTTCCATTTATTTTTCCCATTGTACAGCACAATGGGGCAAATTTGTGGCAGGGACTGCATCTTAAACGGACGAACGTCTTTGACGATATCCAGAAGCAACAGCGATGAATAGGAACGGATTCGGAGCGCCATCAGCTTGTCAGGACTGCTCTGGAATTCCAGAATCAGCACGAGGTACGCACTGGAATCATTTTGCAGGTTGACCCTCCATACGCTGTCGTCACGGCGCTCCAATAATTGTGGTGATATATAATCGCCATGCAGGCGGGCAAGTGTAGAAAAATCCAAAATGCCGGCAAGCCACTTTGGTGCATATTCCTGAATCAGAGAGATGACCATCACAGGATAACTGAAAAAGTCCCTGTAGGTAAGGTCGCTTTCCTTTCGCATCTTTGCCATGCGTCCTCCTTATTTTACTTAAGAACAGTCTTATAGGCAAGAAGGCGATCAGCAGGAAAACAATGCCCAA
>CAVJEZ010000293.1:0-2136 GCA_963648625.1 Odoribacter splanchnicus | reverse complement strand
ATCTGGATCAAAAGCTGGATGTTCCCCTGCTGTTCCACTTTGAAAACGGGGAGATGCTTGTCTTCATAGCACAGGTCCGCGATGCCTTTGAGGTCTCAGGCGGAAAAACGCTTCTGGAAGAAAGGGAACTGTTGCAAAAAGATATCGGGCTTGTCACCGGTTTCCTGGACACCATGTATTTCAAGGGACAGAGGACACCCGGCAGCGGGGAGAAAGCGGATCCGGCTGACGAAAGGGCAGCTGCTGCTTCTGACGGTGCATTTGATGCTTTTTCCCCGTCCCGCACATTGTCCGGCCTGCGGGCACAGATGCACGGCCCAGTGCTGCTGATCTGCCAGGCCGCTTTCTGGCTTCCCATTGCCGTATGGGGAATATCTGTGGCGTATGCCTTTCTGTACCTGCCTGACGGGATAGCTCTTTCCATCAGCTTCGCAGACGGCATAACCGAACTTGCGGACTCGTGCAGCACGCCAGCCTACTGCGCGGCAGGAGCCTTGTTTGTCCTGCCATCAGCCTTTATTATGGGAAGCTCGCTTGCCTGCGCCCTGAATGCGCTTTTTCTGGGCAGGGGACGCGGCACCAGCCTGGCTGGACGGCTTGTCCAGGCAGCCAGATACTTTTTTCTGGCCGTGTTTGTCGGCATTCCCCTCTGGCTGCACCTGTTTTTCATCAGCATCACCATGCATGCAGCCTAAACACAGACATACAAACTGCTAAAAAATATTTAATTTCAGATAGTTACGCATTTTACGAACATTTTTCCCTGCAAGGAGCAGACAATGTATAAAGCCCTACTTTCCCTTGTTCTTGTACTCTCTTCATTCTGGCTGTGCCAGCCGTCATTCGCGCTGCCCCAGCAGCATGAGCAATGGTACAATCACAGCGAGGCCTACCGCACCATGTATGAACGGTATGACACCGGCCTCCAGAGAGCCGGCGATGCCCTGTCCGAAAAAGCATACAACGCCATGGAAAAAGAAAATGATGCGGCCATTGCCAAAAGCATAAAGCAGGCTGAGGCATCAGGGCAGGATCCCGCCCTTGCCGCCGCCAAAGCCATGGCAGAACGCGTCCTGGTTATAGAGGAACTTGTAAGCCAGGCAGACATGGAACACACGGCCGGCAAGACCAGCCCGCTTGAGGGCATATACCGCCTGACCGGCCGCCAGGGCTGTGACGGGTATCTTACCATAAGCCGTGACGGCAACGGAGGCTACTGCCTGGAAACAGCGGCCTGGGAAACAGACAAGCCGCAAACTTTCGGGTGGAGCCAGGCCCGGGCTGCCAAAATAAGTGATGACTTCAGCACTACGACTGTCCTTGAGCCCAAGACCTGCGAACAAAAGAGCGCCAAAAACATACAGATGCATGTAGTCATCAAAAACGGGCAGGCTGCCGTAACCACAACAGAGGCATTCAGAAAGGGCGGCTATGTCTGGTTTACAAAAAATCAGGAAGATACCGACATTAAAAATATTCTTCTTGATGGAAGCTACAGCCGTATGCAAAAGAGCACCGGCAAATAGCCTGGCAACCGGACAGCTGCCGGACACGTATTCTGTGCAGGCCGCAGTGCCTGCACCCCGGAAAGAAAAGACCTCCTTTTCCCAAGACAGGACATGCTTCTGAGGCTGGCCCTGCAAGGGGAAAGGAGGTCCTTTTTTTTGCCAGGTCCATGAGGAGCTAGCTTTTCTCACCTTAAAATTCGTACACGAAATTGCAGGAACCGGAGATGCCCTGCTTCTGGCCTGCATAGCCCTGCACGCCAAGGTTGATAGAGAGGGGCAAATCCTCGGAAGGCTTCATGACAAGGCCGAGCTCGCCCATAACGGAATCCCCCTCAAAGCTCGGGGCTGCCACGGAATGTCCGAAAGCCCTTGAGTCGCAGGATCCGGAGAACTCATGCTCATACGCTGCACCCACATAGGGGCTGAAGCGCTCGGAGCCCTTGTAGGAGTATCTGGCTCCGAAGCGGACCCTGTTGGAGTCCATGTCGTCGTATTCAAACTTATCCTTTGTGGTCAGGGTGTCGTCCGTGCCCTGCACCCTGGTCCAGATGTACTTTCCGTAAACATCGAGCTCATGGTCTTCGGTGATGTCCCAGACATAGCCTAAGCCCCCGTGCAGGCTGTAGTA
>CAVJEZ010000292.1:0-2142 GCA_963648625.1 Odoribacter splanchnicus | reverse complement strand
CATCATGTTCCGGCCTGACTGCCGTTTCTAATTGCACTATTCAGTATTAGTTGCGTTAGGATAACGCCGCCTCCTGCGTTGAGCACCCCTGAAAGGGTATCAGTCACCGCAAAAAAAAGAATATGGTCAGCGTGCCATGGCCACGGCGATGCCTGCAAGCTTGTCAATCTGGGACTGGTCCAGCCTGTTCAGAACTTGCTCAAGCCTTCCCCTGCTGCCGGAAGGACCGGCCCCGTGGTAGTAGTCATAAAGCTGCTGCGCAATCTGCGCTTCCTGTCTTTCAGTATCGTTGTGCAGGTAGATTTCGGTCGTGGCCGGATTGCAGTGGCGCATGTAGCGCTGCGTCGTAAAAAGATCGCCTGAAAGCTCCATGACATTCGTGCCTGCTGTGTGGCGCAGGCTGTGCGCAGTTATCCTCTCGCTGTCGTATCCCGCCTCCTGCATCGCCTTTTTAAGCATCCTGCCTATGGTGCGGGCTGCCAGCCTTTTCCCGCCGCTCCGGTTGCCCGTTGCGACAAACAGGGGGCTTCCTGCGGAGGGACTGTCGTGACGGAACTTAAGGTATTCCTTTAAGGCAGCATGGACTTCGGGGGCCAGCGGCTTTTTGCTGTCGGCATCTGCATGGCCCTTGCCATGGACATACAGGCAGGCACTGCCGTTCCTGACTTCCAGATCCCTGATGTTTGCCCTTTCCAGCTCGATTGTGCGCAGGCCGGCATTAACTGCCAGCAGGTACATTGCAAAGAGGCGCCTGCCCTGTTCCTCAGCCCGCTCAGTCCTGCCCGCTGCATCCCTGGCAGAAGCAGCGGCAGACCGTTCCTTTTCGGCAGCGGCAGCCGTGATGCTCTTTTCAATTGCGAGTACGTCGGCCGGAGCCAGCGCCTCCTTTTTGTGGGCATCATTCCTGACTTTCGGGGCGTGTATGTTGTCCGCTATGTTGGGATACAGGTTTTCAGCCGCGGTCCAGCGGAAAAACTGGCAGACGGATCGCAGATACTGTGCAACCGTGTTCGGCCGGCACTGGATTGTTATGCGGTTGCCTGCCTTGTCAGTCCTGTAGGACCAGCCGTCGGGCGAATCATCGTCAAGTTTGACGGCTGCATGCCCGGATGCCAGGTAGTCGCGGTACCTGATAATGTCTGCCCTTTCCGGCAGGCGGATGCCGGAAAACCTGAGCCAGGCAGCAAACTGCCGCAGGTTGGTCAGGTATGTAAGGGCTGTCTTTTCCCCCCTGTCGATAAACGCAATAAACCTGTCAAAGCCAGGCAGGGCCTGCCGGCCCGCTGCCGTGGCAGGCATCCCGCCTCCGGCAAGTGTTAAAGCTGCCGAGTCTGCCATATGCTGCCCTCCTTCCGTACAGGCACTTCCGAACGGTTTCTTTTTCTAATATGGC
Source organism: Odoribacter splanchnicus (assembly GCA_963648625.1). Classification (GTDB taxonomy): domain Bacteria; phylum Desulfobacterota; class Desulfovibrionia; order Desulfovibrionales; family Desulfovibrionaceae; genus Desulfovibrio. The sequence goes on along the minus strand of CAVJEZ010000292.1, from coordinate 749 downwards.
ACAGCAGATACTTCAAGTACAAGCTGATGGTATTGTTTCTGTAAAATCTCTTGTGCATATTGTGCCTGTTTTCCCTGGTGATTGAATTCATGATGTTTTCCTGCAGGGCATTGGTCTCAGGCTTTTCAAAAATTCCATAAAACCTGAGCATTTTTACCACTCGTTTTGTCTCTTCTGCGTATACGCGTGTGCAACCCAGATCTACACCGAAACCGCCATCCCCTCCTACGAGATTGTATGTCTCTTCCAGATATTTTTTAAAGGCCTTTCGGAATCTTGGAAGCAGCGGATAACCACCTTCAGAATTCATTTTTTCGTCATCACTGACTATTTTTTCGTATTCTGTCTCAAAAATATCATTCCAGTAGTTATATGCTGCCGTATAACATTTTACCACGCCAAGGTAACATGTGCCGTCTCTGGGCAGCGACTCTGCCTGTTTCATGCAGACGTTAAATCCGGGAGCAAGCTCTTCCGACTTGTCGAACGGCAGGGGATTAAATTCTGCTGCTGCATAAGACGGCAGGAACAGGCAGGCTGCAAGCAGCACGGAAGCAAGCTTTCCTGGAAAAAAATGGCACTCATTTTTTTCTCCTTTTGCGGATCCCGCCGTTTTTTCCGGCAGGATAAAGCATTGGCAAATTCTGGTTCGACAGGCTGACTGTCGTACAAATGCAGCCGGAGGCCAGACCAGGACGTGAACAGTACCTGACCTGGCCTCCGGCTTTTTTCTTTCTTCGCGTTCCGCT
>CAVJEZ010000291.1:0-2148 GCA_963648625.1 Odoribacter splanchnicus | reverse complement strand
TGCGGGCAGACTTGCCGCTCAGGCTGTGTATGACAAAGGCCTGGGCGCGCGCCTTTCTGGCCAGGAGGCAGGCTGAATAAGCAAGATAGGACGGGATGTTGCGGCGATCCGGCTCCTCAATCTTGCGGCTTTCTATCAGAAGTTCCTCGGCTTCGTTGGTAATGTTGCGCATGTAGCGCACTGTTTCCACAGGGAACTTGCCCATGGCCGTTTCTTCAGACAGCATGACGCAGTCCGCACCATCGAGCACGGCATTGGCCACGTCCGTCGTCTCTGCCCTGGTGGGGGACGGGGAATTGATCATGGAGAGCAGCATCTGCGTTGCCACAATGACTGGCTTGGTCGCATCGTTGCAAGCCCTGATAATCTGCTTCTGGATGCTGGGCAGCTTGGGCAGCGGGCATTCCACGCCGAGATCGCCCCTGGCAACCATGACAATGTCCGTTTCTGCCAGGATGGCAGGCAGGTTGTTGACTGCAGCCTGGCGTTCCAGCTTGACGCAGATGGGAATGTTGCGCGCGCTGTTGGCCGTGATAAGCTCCCTGGCCTCGCGCACGTCGTCCGCTGTCTGCACATAGGACATGGCCACGGCGTCAATGCCCAGCGCTATGCCGTCCACAAGGTCCTTTTTGTCCTTGTCGGTGAGGGCGCGCACGCGCGTGCTTTTTCCTGGCAGGGCAAGGCCCTTGCGCGAGGTAATGGTGCCCGAGTTTTTGGCCTCAAGAATGACAAGGCCGTCGGGACGGCGCCCGGTGACAATGAATTCAAGGCCGCCGTCGGCCAGCACAAGCCTGTCGTGCTCCACAAGGCTTTCCAGGATGACCTCGTGGTCAAAGGGCAGGTAGGGCATGTCCGTGCAGTATTTGTCCGCAGGGCCAAGCAGGAGCTGCATGCCGGCTTCTGCCTGTATGCTCTTTTCCCGTATGTCGCCAAGACGGATCTTGGGACCGGAAAGATCCTGCATGATGGTGATGGGTTTGCCCACTTCCTTTTCGACCTTCCGGATTCTGGCGATGATATCGACAAAATCCTTTGCCGAGCCATGGGAGAAGTTGAGCCTGAAGATGCTGGCGCCGGCAAGGGCCAGGCCTTTCAGGACTTCCTCCGAGTTGGAAGCAGGACCGATGGTGGCGACAATTTTTGTCTTGTTCATAGTAAACCAGCTGTATGGCAAATTCAGAAGGGGGAAGAAACCACCCGTGTGGTACATGTAAAAGACAAGTCTACTATGCTTTTATATGGCTGTCTATAGGATGCTGCATGGCGTGATCATCCTCTAAATAGCTGGAAGTTTTGAGTAAAATGCCGTCAGGCCCCGCCTTTGCCCTGCCGGCCTTAAGCACCATAAATAGGTGGCAGAAAGCGGAGTATTGTGCTACTCAAAAAAAACGCATGGCCTTGTTTTGCGGTCATGCGGCAGTCCCTGCCTTCCTTTTGCAAGGCAGGGGATGCTTATTTTTTTGCATTTTTTTTGCAGTGTTCAGGTCTTCTTTGCAGGTGTCCCTTTGAAACAGGCAGGAAAACAAGCTTTGCCGGAAAAGTCTCCGGAAACAGGCCATGATGGCGGCACAGCCAGGCACATACCTGTCCTTAAGGACGAGGTTCTTGCCTGTTTTGCCCCCCTTGCCTCATTGCCCGGGCAGACGGGCCGGCCCCTGCGCTTTCTGGACGGCACCCTCGGCCTTGGCGGGCACAGCGAGGCCATTTTGAAGGCCTTTCCGGAAAGCCTGCTTTTGGGGCTTGACCGTGACACTGAGGCCCTTGCCCTTGCAAGGGAGCGCCTGTCTCCATTCGGGGACCGTTTTTCAGCCATGCATGCCACTTTCAGCAGCCTTGCCTCTGCCCTGGATGCAAGGGGCTGGGACAGGGCAGACGGAGCCCTGATCGATATAGGCGTTTCCTCCATGCAGCTTGACGAGGGCGGGCGCGGCTTCAGCGTGCATGCCGACGGTCCCCTCGATATGCGCATGGATCCTTCGTCCGGTGCCCCGTCAGCCAGGGATCTTGTCAATACATGGGATCAGAAGGCCCTGCGCGACTGCATTGCTACGTTTGGCGAGGATCCGCTGGCAGACCGCATAGCAAGGGCAATATGCGAGGCCAGGGCCAGGGCGCCCATTACCACTACCGGGGAGCTTGCCTCCATTG
>CAVJEZ010000290.1:0-2161 GCA_963648625.1 Odoribacter splanchnicus | reverse complement strand
TGATTCTGGCAGAATCCGACATGCTCTCTGCCAAGCTCAATTCCATGGCCATTGCAGCCAGAGACCTTGCTGAAGGAGCCATTGCCCCCAGGACGTCGCAGGGGCTGAAATGCCATGTTTTCAACAGGCTGAGCACGGAGCAGGTCATGGCAGGACAGGGCGGCACGCCTGAAACAGGGACAGATTTTCCTTCCTCCGCCCCTGTGCAGCAGGCACAGCCTTCGCAGCCGCATTTTGAAAAAAATCAGTACAAGGCGCCCCCTGCTGACAGGCCTGTACAAAATAAGCCTGCCTGGCAGGCGGCCCCGCCGGACACACCGCCATGGGATGACGAGGACTACCTTGGCTCCCTGGCTGAGGCGGATATTCCGGTCTTTGACGAAGCTCCGCCTGTCTTTGAGCCGCAGCATGCACAGATGCCAGGCCATGCGGGGAAGCCCAAGGCAGCGCCCGCAGCAAAAAAGGCGCCAGGCAGATCGCACAAGGACAGGGAAATGAACACAGGATCCCTCCTGCCTTTTCTGGAAAAATAACAATGCATTCATGCGCCATACGCCATGGCAGCACGTCCTGCCGCGCTTTACCCTTGCAGGGCAACAGGCTATACTTGTGACACTGCGGTCCGGGACAAAGAGGACATGCTGCCTGTACGTCCCGGAAACCTGAGGGGGACTATGTTTATCACGTTTGAGGGCATCGAAGGAGCCGGCAAGACAACTGTCATTCAGGAAATCGGCAAAATCCTGGATGAGAGGGGTGCTTCAGTGCTTGTCACCAGGGAGCCTGGCGGCAGTACTTTCGGCACATCCCTGCGCAGGCTTCTGCTCAGCTGTGATACCGACCTGGATCCCATGGCAGAGCTGTACCTCTTTCTTGCCGACAGGGCCCAGCATGTCAGCAAGGTGCTGCGTCCGGCCCTGGATCGCGGCGACATTGTCCTTTGCGACAGGTACACCGACTCGACTATCGCCTACCAGGGCTATGCCAGGGGCCTGGACAAAAACGAGCTGTACACGCTCAATGCCATTGCCTCAGGCGGCCTGCAGCCGGATCTGACGCTGGTTCTGGATCTGCCTGTTGAAGAAGGCCTGGCCAGGGCGGCAAAACGGCGCTCGCTCATGCAGTCTGACAAGGAGGCACGCTTTGATCTCGAAACGCTGTCCTTCCACAAGGCTGTGTACGAAGGCTTTCACGCCATTGCCGCCGGTGAGCCGGAACGTGTCCGCCTTATAAACGCATCCCTGCCAAAGGAAGAGGTTGTCAGGGCCTGCATGGCCGAAATTGACCGCCTGTCTGACCGGGGCTGATGTTCCGGCCAGCCTTTTCCTTCCGCCATTCCCGTCCGCTATGACTACAGCAGTTTAAGGGCAGAAGCTTCTGCCCGGAGAGGAAGTATGCAAGAAATATACGTTTTTGACGGTACCGCCCAGAATCCGCTGCGTCCTGTTACGGAGGCTGCCAACGTTGACCCCCTGCTTCTCCAGGCAGCCCAGAGCGACAACTTTGACTGGATGGAGCCCATGTTCGCCAGCGGCGATTCCGACCTCCTCTACATCACCGTCTTCAGGCAACCCAAAAGTGCCGGCGGCATTGTAGCTGCCTTCAGCGCCAGCGGGGAAGGCATGTTCTGCGTCATAGCCAATAAGAGCCTTGACCTTATGGCTGCCGCCGCCCACTTCTCCGGCATGGTATCCAATGTCCGCTACGGTGTTGATATCTATGAAAATGCGGGAGATGCAGGATACGATGACTAGCAGCCGGGCGGTAAGCCCCGAGCTTTCCGTGCATGCCAGGAATACCCTTGGCGTGGTCTTTTTCCCTGCCTTTGACTGGGCCATCTCCCCTACGCATCCGGAAAGGGAAGAGCGCCTGCTCTATACCCGTGACCAGCTTAAGGAAGAAGGCATCTTTGATATAGAAGGCATACGCGAATACAGGCCTGACCTTATCTCAAGGGATGAGGTCAGCCGCGTCCATTTCTGCCTGCCGTCCACAGCCAGCATCGTCTCGGATTCGGATCTGGCTGCCGCAGGCGGCGCTGTCACTGCGGCAAGGCTCGTCCTTGAAAAAAAGGAAGACAAGGCCTTTGCCCTGGTGCGCCCGCCGGGCCATCATGCCATGCGTGTTGCGCACGGGAACAGGGGCTTCTGCAATATCAACA
>CAVJEZ010000289.1:0-2199 GCA_963648625.1 Odoribacter splanchnicus | reverse complement strand
AAGAAGACGACGGCCAGCCTGTTCTACCGCATCCTGAATTTGCTGTCTGACACCAAAATACCTCTTGATACAGGCGATTTCCGTCTGATGGACCGCAGGGTTGTTGATACACTCAATGCCATGCCAGAACGTGAGCGCTTTATACGCGGCATGGTAAGCTGGGTCGGCTTCAAGCAAATTTCCCTGCCTTATGAAAGGGCAGAGCGCTTTGCCGGCAAGAGCAAATATCCCCTGGCCAAGATGCTCTCCTTTGCACTGACAGGCATCCTTTCCTTTTCCATCAAGCCGCTCAAGCTGGCGTCCCTGCTTGGCCTTTTCAGCTCAGGCGTAGCCATACTCGGCTTTTTGTATGCACTGTATGCCAAGCTGGTTATGGGAACAGCCATCAGCGGCTGGACCAGCGTTATCCTTTCCACCATGTTTGTCGGCGGCGTGCAGCTCTTCTGCACCGGCGTTCTTGGCGAATATGTGGGACGAATCTACAAGCATGTAAAGGAAAGGCCTCTGTACATCGTCGAAGGGTACTACGGCTACACAAAAGACATGCCAAGGTTGGTACGCTCTCCTGTAAGCAATGTGCCATCAGAACAGGGCAGCCAGCATGAAGGGCAATGCTGACCGGCCGTATCTTCCTGTTTTGCATCACTGACATCACAACGAAAGCGCATGGCCGGAAAGCTCATGAACAAGCAGTGTTATCTCTTCAGTTCCAAAACTAACTGCATCCTTGCAGTCAGCCTCATTCTGTATACTGTCTTTATCACGCTGTTTTATATGCGGCAGGAACATTTCCTGTATTACTGGGACTTCATGGGCTATTTTTCCCGGTGGCAGCATATTGTCTCCCTGTATGAAAACAACACAGCCCAGGCAGGACGTGATCTGCTGGACTCAATGCGCAATGCAGATTACAGCAACCTCCCGGTCATGCTCCCTGCCCTCTTCGGCCTTTTTCTGGGCAGCAGCAGAACGGTCTTCATCCTGTCCCTGGTCTTGTGCTACCTTGTGCCGCTTGCTTTTGCCACCGGCTGTCTTGTCGAAACAATCTTCCGCACAGAGCGGCAGTCCAGGACCTATGCTCTTTGCGCTGCCTGGCTGTGCATACTGCTTCCGGGGCTTTGGGGCCCGACACTCAGAGGCTACCCAGGGGCATCAGGCCTGCTTGCCATGACACTGGCAATGCTCATTGTGCTCAGAAACGATCTGGCCTGCAGGGTCCGTATCAGGGAAGCCATTGGTCTTGGATTCTGCCTCTGGCTCATGTTTGCCCTGCGGCGCTGGTATGCCTATACAGTAGTAGCCCTGTACGTCGTGCTGCCTCTGCTAACCATTGTCCTGCATACAGGCAGAGAGAGAGAGAGAGAGAGAGAGAGAGAGAGAGAGAGAGAGAGCAGTCTGCTGATAATCATTCTCAATCAAAAACCACCGGTAGAACCGGTGGTTTGTCAGGATTAGGGAGCCGCTCAAAGCGGCTTAATAGCTGAATTTCATGTTGGTTGCTATTTCTCCAACTTGTCTAAGCGGATATCCTCCTTCTCCTGATTTTCTACATACTGCTTGATTGCAGCCTCATCCATTCCAACTGTGGACACGAAATAGCCACGTGCCCAGAAATGGCACCCCGAATAATTTCTCGCGCGTCCCTGGAAATCCCTCGCTATCAAGATAGCGCTCTTACCTTTGATGAAACCAACGACACTCGCTACCGAAAACTTGGGGGGAATCGAGATGACCATGTGTACATGGTCCGGCTGAATGCCTCCTACGCCAGTCTCAATTCTGCATTCTTTCTCGAATGCAAGTTCCTTGAATCTTTCAATCAACCATGGACGGATGTCCTTAAAAAGCTTTTTCTTCCTGAATTTGGGGATAAACACAATGTGGTATTTACACATATACGTACAATGTGCTAATCTTTCAAATAACATGTTAGTCTCCTAAATAGGATAGCTGCGCGGCTCCCTATTTGGGAGACTATTTGTTTTATCAAATAGTTGCAAGGCCTGTTAAAGTGCGGCGGATGTGACTGCCAGGCTCCGTATGAGACTTCGCTCACTACTACGCCACCAGCCACATCCGCCGCCGACCGCACTAAAGGTAAAACCTCGGGAGTCCTCCGGCAGAGCCGGAGGTTTACCGATTTTAATTATGAAGGCCTGCGCCCTGAATCCTTTGCCTCAAATCTGTTCCCTGCAAGAA
>CAVJEZ010000288.1:0-2214 GCA_963648625.1 Odoribacter splanchnicus | reverse complement strand
TGAACATGATGGAAGCGGACGTGGTGTGCATGACAACGCCCGGCCTGGACGTCTTGCAGATCCACAAGTCAAAGGGAGTAGGGCACTACGCCCACATCGTCCATGCTGCAGGCGACGTTGCCCTGTACCGCCTCTTTGGCATGGACTACTACGACAGCCTCCTAAGCTCGGGCCCTCATCAGGAAAAGTCCATCCGCGAGCTGGAACGCCAGAGAAAGACGCCGGTCAAGGAAATATACCGCTGCGGCTGCTCCTACTACGACCTGCTTGTGGCACGCAAAAAGGACTTTCAGCGCCCTGAAAGCGACGGTCCGGGCTGCATTCTGGTAGCCCCCACCTGGGGCCCCAACGGCCTGCTCTCCCTCTACGGCATGCAGCTTTTAGGGCCCCTGGCTGAGGCCGGCTACAAAATCATGGTGCGCCCGCATCCGCAAAGCCGCATTGTGGAGCAGGAGATGCTCAAAAAGCTCCAGGAAGAAACCGCGCGCTTTGACAATGTGTCCTGGGACTCCAATCCCGACAACTTCCCGGCCATGAGCCAGGCAGACATGATGATTTCCGACTACTCGGGCATCATCTTTGACTTTGCCTTCGTCTTCGAGCGCCCTGTGCTCATCATGGACTACCAGCCCGCGCTGACCTTCTACGATGCCTACGACATTCCCTGGGAGATGTGGGACTTTGCAGCCCAGAAGGAGATAGGCCGCAAAATGAAGCTTGAGGACATTCCCCGCATCAGGGAGATTGCAGAAGAGATGCTGCAGGATCCCGGCTTTGAGGAACGCCTGCGCCGCTTCCGCGACGAATATGTCTACAACTTCGGCTGTGCCGGCCCGGTTATTGCCGAGAGGCTCATCGCCCTGCGCGACAGGGAAAGGCAGAAGCAGCACTAAAGGAGCTTTGGAGAGAACGACATGCTGGACTATCTCTATTATCTTTTCATAGCTCCGCTTGAGTGGATTATGCGCACCGTGCTTGAGGCAGGCTTTTCTTCCTTTGGCACCTACGGCGTGGCCCTGGTCTTCATGAGCATCGTGGTCAATGTCATGCTTCTGCCGCTCTACCATCTGGCAGAGACCTGGCAGGAGTCAGAGCGGCGCGTGCAGCACTCCATGGAAAAGCAGCTGGCGCGCATAAAGCACACCTTTAAGGGGCGCGAGCGCTACATGCTCATGTCCACCCTCTACAGGCAGCATGAGTACCATCCCATCTTTGCCGTGCGCACCTCCTTTGGCTTCCTCATCCAGGTGCCCTTCTTCTTTGCGGCCTATCATTTCTTAAGCCACTATGCGCCGCTGCACGGCGCCTCATTCTGGATTTTTTCCAACCTGGCAAAACCCGATGCCCTCCTGAGCGTGGCAGGCTTTGACATCAACGTCCTGCCCGTGCTCATGACTGTCATCAACATCTTTTCAGCCCTGGTCTATACCAACAGGCTGAGCACAAGGGACAAGGTGCAGCTCTACGTCATGGCAGGCATCTTCCTTGTCCTCCTCTATACGGCTCCCTCGGGCCTTGTCTTCTACTGGACCTGCAACAACATCTTCTCGCTTTTGAAGAACATGGTCTATGAAGAGCTCGGCATCTTCAGCCACGGCCAGGGCGTCATCCAAAAGACAAGGGCCCGCCTTGTGCTGGACAACTTTGGCGGCTTCCTTGAGCATGCGGCAGGCAGCAAAATACAGCTCTCAGCCCTTGTTCTTGGCCTTGCAGCAGGCCTTGCCCGCGATCTGCTGGTCTCAGGTGCAAATGAAGCGCTGACCACAGTTCTGTCTGTCATCGTTATCGCCTCCTGCATCTGGTTCTGCCTTGTCTTTTTTGCCTGGGTGCTCACCGGGCGCTTAAGCCTCCTTTTGTGGGCAGGCTTTTGCTGCGCCGTCATCTTCGGTGCAGCAGGCCATCCCTTCTTTGTCTTTGGCCTCACGGCTCTCATCCTGCTTTTCTACCAGGACTTCCCCCTTGCCAATGAGGCCCAGGAAAGGGCCTGCCGGCTGAACCAGAAGGAAGTGCTTTTCCTGGCCGCAAAGGCGCTCTTTTTGCTGGCAGCAGCGCTCTTCATTGCCACGCCCATCAGGCTCTTTGCTGCTGATCAGGGCCTCTTTTCAGGCTGCACCCTGGCGCTGCTCACCATAGCCTTTGCGCTTACGATTATTGCGCCGTACTGCCTGATGCGGCTTGCCAGGTGCAGCTTGCGGTCCGTGCTCTGCGTGATCT
>CAVJEZ010000287.1:0-2220 GCA_963648625.1 Odoribacter splanchnicus | reverse complement strand
ATATTGAAGACCTGCAGGCAAACCCAGTTGCAAGGCCGAAGCTCTACTGGGGAAACACAAGCGGAAACGATGTCGTATGCAGCGCCGTCGCTCACAGTAACGAAAAGCATGTCAGGGATAGTCTGGATTCCCTGATGGCTGGCGGATGCGTAGCAGTCAGGCTAACGAAAAACCTTACTCACGACTGCCTGTATGACAGTCTGGAAAGCATATGGACGCTGCTTTTGTCTGCCGGCTATCTCACCAGGGCTGGTTCCGCCCGGATGACAAAATGCCGCCTTCATCCAGGCAAAGATGCCTCTGTCCTTGCTATCCCCAACAGGGAAGTCCTGAAAATCTATGCTTCTGTCATTTCCGACTGGTTCAGAAAGTCGGTCCAGGACACTGACTGGACAGAATTCTTTCAGGCATTCTGGGCTGATGATGCAGACGGGGTGGCAGGATTTTTGTGCGACCAGCTGGACAATGCCATCTGTTGCTGCGATGCCTGTCAGAATTTTTACCTTGACTTCGTCAAATGGATCTTCTCCTGTACCGGCTGGGAAGTCGCATCGGAGATAGAATACGGCAGGGGCCGGGCGGACATCGAGGTCCTTGACATAGAAAACAGCCGGGCAGCCTTTATCCAGCTCAGGCAAGCCAGATCGAAGAGAGGGATGCCTGGCATGGCTGAAAAAGCCCTCTGTCGTATTAAGAAGAAGGAGCTTGCAGCGGATTTGCTGTGTGCAGACTGGAAAGTTTCCTTCTGGGGCATGGCCTTTTTCAAAAAGTCCTGCATACTCAGGGTGGAAGAGGGGGTTGCGCATCCCAAGGAGCACTGAGTATAGGAGAACTGAGTATGTCTCTGCCAGTCAGCATAGTTGCTCTTACTAATCGCAAAATAGTGAAAAATGCCTGTGTATGTTATTTTTTTTGTCTGTCTATGGGGATGCTATAATCCGCTTGATCTGATAAGCATGCTTTGGTTATAAAATTGACAGGAGTTAATCATGTCCAGGACAGGATATAAATGGAAACCAATAGAAGATCTTCCTTCAGACTGGAAAGAAATGGAGAGTGATACACTCAAAAATTTTTCTGTGCTATGGGAAGAACAAAAATATAAACTTGATATTGATACGCTTAATCTTTTTACTAAAAAACTTCAGAGGCAGTGGGCTATTGAAACCGGCCTGCTCGAAAGGCTCTATACTCTTGAAAAAGGTATAACATCTGCTTTGATAGAACTTGGATTTGATGAAGTTAAAATTACACATAATGCTACAAACAAGCAGCCTGATTATGTCATGTCGCTGATTAAAGACCAGTTATGCGTAGTTGAAGGGATTTCTGAACATGCTGAATGGAACAACAATTTGACTTTGTCATATATAAAAGAGATCCATGCTGCCTTAGCAAGAAGCCAGGACACAACTGAAGCAGCTGACAGTTTGGGCAATCATATCCTGGTTCGCCTGGAAAAGGGAAAATGGAAAACACGCCCCAACAATCCTACCAGGCCTGATGGCCAAATTCATGAATACTGCCCGCCTGTTCTTGTTCAGGATGAGATGGAAAGATTAATACGATGGCATGAGGATCATACAGATGTTGCCCCAGAAGTAGAGGCTGCCTGGCTGCATCACCGCTTTACGCAAATACATCCGTTTCAGGATGGAAACGGACGAACTGCCAGAGCATTGGCAACCCTGGTTTTCCTTCAAAAGGGGTATTTCCCCCTGGTGATTACCAATGACAGCCGCAAAGACTATTTTGATGCCCTTGAGAAAGCGGATTATGGAGATTTGAGGCCGTTAGCAGCCTTTTTTGCCCAGCGTGCCAAAGATACTTTCATTCAAGCTATCTTTGGAAGGCACTGAGCCATTATCTCCTTGCCAGGGATGTTGGCTAATATGCCGTGGATATTATCCTGAACGGATACAAAATGCCTGCGTGCTCAGGGTGGAAGAGGGAGCTCTTCAGTCTTAAGATACGCGAAGGATGACTAATGCAGAGGCAGGAAAGGAGGAAATATGGACAAATTGCAGGTTGGCTTTGAATTTTTCAGGGAAATTCGTGAGCATGAGCTCTGGTATGCGGACAAGACAGGCTTTATTGAGGAATTTCTGACTCCGTCCTTCAGCAGGTTTTCCATCATCACCCGTCCGCGCCGCTTCGGCAAGACACTGATGCTGACCATGCTGCGAGACTTCTTTGACATCAGGCAGGACAGCAAGGCTA
>CAVJEZ010000286.1:0-2223 GCA_963648625.1 Odoribacter splanchnicus | reverse complement strand
GGCTTGATTTTGCCAGATCCCTTGCCCCGGGCCTTATGCGCTCGCTGGACTATATAGACAACGGCTTTATCGACTTTGTCATAGACAAAAAGCATCTGCACTGCCCCCGCATCCAAGCAAGGTCTGCCAATGCGGTCTTCAAAGGAAATGGCGGCGTGGCCGACTGGTCTCATCCTGTTGTCTTCCTGGATCTTGTCAGCGATTTTGTCGATCTGGGAACAGCCATCCCTGAGTCTGTCGGCATTGTGCCAGAGGCACCTGCCTACAGGCACAAGCCCCTGACATCCATGACCATGGCAGACATTATGCCGGAAAAAAAGGCAATCCCGGCGGCAGCTTCGGATGCGCCATTGCAGGGCACAGGCGAAACAGAGGCAAAGGCAGGCGATTCAGGAAAGGCCGATTCAGGGAAATCCGGTGCCGGCACGGCTCCTGCCCTGCCTGCAAAGGAGCAGGGGAAGGACGCTGGCAGCAAGGCTGCCGCAGCAGCGGCAGACGCGCAGGACGACTTTGCCGTAGGCTTTGACATCCGCCTTGGCGCCGACAATATCCACTACGGCTACATCGATCTTGGCAGGACGCGCGTTGTTATCACGCCAGGCACAAACAGCGCCGGAGCAAAGGGCGTCAAACTCGCCGTAAACGCCGCCATCTATGAGGGCGCCTGCACTGGTGCTGCGTATTTTACCGGAACAGTGGATACTGACTATGAATTTGACCTGGCCTTTAATGAAGTGAGGCTCTCAGGCCTGTACAAGGCCATGCCTTTTACCCTTGTCAACAAGGGCAGGGGGCAGAGCCGCATCCATGTCACAAGCACGGGAACTGAAATCAATAATTTTCTGGGCAATCTGAAAGGCTCCATCAAAATGAAGCTGGCCAGGGCGTCCATGGCAGATGACACGCTCTTTTCGCCCTTTGATGCCGACATTTCCCTGAATCTGTCCTCTGCCGCCTTCAAAAAAAGCGCGCTTGGCATGAGCGGCACCTGGGACGTGCAATACCATGGCGCAGGCTGGGAAGGAAATGCCCTGACCAAAAGCACTATCTGGTTTGGCGGGGAAGGGAACAATGCCGGCATTTTGTTCGACAAAAGCGAAACGACGGCTTCCTTTAAGAACATGGAGAAAATCCTGCCTTTTGCCAAAGGCAGCAATATCGGGCTTGAGCTTAAGGGCCAGGCGTTCTGCGATACAGCCAGGCGCGTTTTCGGGGCAAAAAATGCCCATATTATAGTCCCCGGCCTTGAGGCAGACGGCGACTTTTCCATCAAGGTTGCACCCAAGAACGTGCAGCTTTCTGCCTCCGTTGCCCAAGCAGATCTTGAAACGGCGCTCTTCTGGAACAACCTGGCTGGCAAAAAGCCGGATCTCCCCAGGCAGCTGCAGGCGCTGCACCTGACAAAAACAGAGGTAACGGCATCTCCTTCCCAGGTGCGCCTCGGGGCATTTCATACGGCACTGCAGGATACGCCTGTCTCCGGATCCCTGACTGTTACCAGCCTGAACAGCATTCCCATGATACGCGGATCTGTTTCGCTGGGAGAATTCAACCTGGACAGCTTCCTTGGCAAGAAGGATGAAAACAAGCCTGCTTCGCCTGAGAAAAAGAAGGAAAAGTCCGGCAGCAAAAAGGACAATGCTCCGGCAGCAGCAAAAAAACAGGAGCCCTGGGATTTGTCCTTTATGAAGGAATTCAATGCCAAGGGGACAGTGCAGGCGGATGCGTTTATTGTGAAAAAAGTGCGCATCAAAAATCTTAAGCTGCCTTTTGAGCTGGAAGGCGGGCATCTTGTCATAGGCAAAGGCACGGGATCGTTCTATGGCGGCTCCCTGAACGGGAAGATAGACGCCCGCTTTGACAAGGGCGTGACCTTCTCAAGCAGCCTTGACGCCAGGCAGTTCAGCCTTGGCGGTCTGCTGCGCGAACGCGGGACCAAGGGCCTTTTCAATATCAAAATGGACTTTAAGACAGAGATTGCTGCTTCCTTGCAGAGCTCTGCCAATATGGCCAGGCACCTTAACGGATCAGTCGCCTTTTCAAGTGGGAAGGGATCGTACCAGCCGACAGACAAGGACTACGTGCCCAACGGCTCGGTTACCAGCTTCAGCAGGGGAGCCATGACGGGCGTTATCCAGAACGGCGTCCTGCATACGGATGACTTTACCCTGGAAGGCGAAGACCTCACAGTGACCGGAAAGGGAGACTTTGATCTCAATGCCG
>CAVJEZ010000285.1:0-2227 GCA_963648625.1 Odoribacter splanchnicus | reverse complement strand
AGCCCTACGCTTTCTCTGCCAGCAGCTTGGGCAGAAGCTCCTCGTTGAGTGCATCGACCAGTTCCTTGCCCACCTTGAAGAAGGGAAGGCGCTTGGGCTCAATGGCTATGGTATCCCCAGTATTGGGATTACGGCCGTTGTATCCCTCATACTGCTTCAGCTGCCAGGAACAAAGCCCCCTGATTTCCACGCGGGAACCGTTCACCAGCTCCTCGGCAATGGAATTGAAGAACTCATCGACAACTATGCTGGCTTCATCCATCGACAGATGGCACTCTTTAGCAAGTCTGGAACACAGTTCGCTTCTATTCATACATACCTATCCCGGCCAAGTACAAAACAATGCAAGTCTCTACATATATGACATGCCAATCACGATTGATAATACTACTGTTTTTTCCCTGTACGTGCAAGAATATTTGCCATTTTTTCCAGCAAAAACAGAAGGTAACCATGCGGCAAGGGCCGCAGGGATGCCAAGAGCGGCATCCCCTGCTTTAGCCCGCGAGGCTGCCCTCGGCTGTCTTTTGCTCCGTGTTGTCGGCAGTACCTGCCGCATCAGCCTGCACGCAGCCTGCACTGCGCTCGATAAGGCGCACTACAGCGGCAGTCTGGCGTCCCGATGCCGTCTCTGCGGTCAGATCATGCTCTATGGTGGCTATGCCCTTGAGAACAGTGGAATGGCGCTTGTTCACCCTCGCCCCTATCTGGACCAGCGTCAGGCTGGTGTACTTGCGGGCCAGGTAAAAAAGCACGTTGCGGGCTTCCACATAGAGGCGGCGGCGCAGGCAGGAACAGAGCTGCTTTTCGGTAATGCTGTATTCACGGCTGATACAGCCTATGAGGCCGTCAATGGTGAGCTTTGTGCCGTCCTTTTTCACATTGCCGAACTGGCTTAGGACTTCTGCTGCAAGCTCGGGCGTAATGCCGGAATTTAAGACGCGCCCCTTCAAAAGCAGCGTCTGCAGGCAGGACTCAAGCTGGCGCACGTCCCCTTCTATGCCGCCGGCCAGGATGGCTACCACTTCCTCAGGCAGCACGGCATTGCGGGCCTTGGCCTTGCTGCGGAGGATTTCGCAGCGCATCTCATAGTCCGGATTCTGCATGCTGGTCTGGATGCCTGAGCTGACCAGGCTGACCAGCTGGGAATCAAGCTTTTTCAGATCCTTGGGCTGGAAGCGGCTTGAGAAAACGACGCGGCTGCCGCGGTCCTGCAGATGCTTGACCAGGGAAAGCAGTACTTCCTGCGTCTTGGTCTTGCCGCCCAGGGACTGGATGTCATCGACAAGCAAAAAATCCAGGGCACGGACGCGCCCCATGAAGTCCTCAAGGTTGTCGTTGACAAGGCCCATTCTGAAGCGGGCATAAAATTCATCGCCGGTGAGATAGGCTACCCTGGCATCGCTCCCCCTGTCCTCCAGAATCTGGCGGACAGCAGACTGCACGATATGGGTCTTGCCAAGGCCTGGCTCCGAGCTCACAAACAGCGTTTCAACAAAGCTCTGGGGACGGCACAAATCCATTGCCGCAGTCGTGGCCATGTCATTGCTGGGGCCTACCACAAAATCGTCAAAGGAGTAGCGCCACTGCTTGCGCATCAGTGCATCGCCTGAAACGGTCAGGCCCTGGTTTAAGGGCACGCTCCTGACCAGCGGCTGGGGAGTCATTGTTTTGTGCTCATGCACTGCAGGTGCCTGGGACTTGGGCTTTTCAGGGACGGCACGCGTTGTGCGGCTGTTCCCTGCCTTTGCAGGGGCTGCAGCCTGCGGGACAGGGCTTTTTCCCTTCTCATCTTCAAACAGGGAGAGAGCCTCTCCTGTGGCAGGCTTTGTGCCGTCAGCAGAAGGGCTTTTTTCCTCTTTCAGCGCCGGCTGATTGGAAGGCTGCACGTTCTGTCCTGCCCGGCAGTCTGCCTGCTTTTGCTCTTTTCCTGCAAGCGCCTGCTGCGTGCCCTTGCCACCCTTTCCTGCACAGTTGGAAATTTTCAGTACCACTTCTTCAGGACGGCAATGCATCTCGCCTGAGGCAGCATCAGCTATCAGCGTCCCGAACTTCTTTTCCAGCCTGCGGGCCATATACTCGCTTCCTGCCACAGACAACAGAAGAGTGTTGCCGCTGATCTCGCAAGAGACCGGGGACAGCCACACCTTAAAATCTTCTGCGTCCACAGTGGAGGACAGACTGGTGAGAATATGGTTCCAGCATTCGGACATGAAACAGGTATATA
>CAVJEZ010000284.1:0-2231 GCA_963648625.1 Odoribacter splanchnicus | reverse complement strand
TACACAGATTAAGCTTAGCGATTACAATATTATGCTTGCCTGGGCGCAGTATGTCCCCAATATGAGTGTTTCTGTTAATATGAATCCTGGACGGGGACAGTCACAGCCAGCAGACGGTCCTAATGACCAGTTTGCGCATTTTAATTTTGATTTCCCGCTTATTGACTGGGGACGCCGCTACCGCGGAGTACAGACCGCCCGCATGATCAAGGCCCAGGCCTTCCATTCCATGGCCCAGAAGCGTTTTGAATATCAGAATGTCTGGTTGCAGGCAGAGCAGTCTGTATCTCTGGCTATGACAAACTTAAAGCTTGCCGCAAACAAGTACAAGACAGCTCAGATGCAGTATGATGAAGCCAGAATTGCATTTGAAAACGGTCTTGAACAGTTGCCGGAGGTTGCCGAGCGCCAGGGTAAAATGGTCGAGGCCCAGATTGACTATATCGATACAGAGCTGCAGTACCGCCTGGCCCAGCTTGACTGGATGTATGTTTCCGGCAAGCTGGAAAGACGCTTCCTGGGGCTGCCCGACAAGGAAATGAATGAACTTGTCGGAGGCAATGACGTTTCTTCATCCGGCAGCGGTGCCTTGCCTCCTCATATCGAAGAGGGTGACAAGCCTGTTTTCCCGGATCCTAAAGAGGAAAAGGCTGACAAAAGGCCCATTGGTCATGCCAAGCCCCTGAAACTGCCTGAACCAGATGAAAACGGGGACCTGTCGGTAAGCCCGCAGATGTAGCCTCTGCCAGGCTTGTCCTTCTCTCTTACGAGTGCCGGCTTGTTTTCCAAAGAAGTTCAGGCTCTCTTCCCACCAGAATATGAAAATAAAAGCCGAGAGCAATGTTCCCGGCTTTTTTGCAAGGTATACGGAGGCGGCATGCTTTTTTGTGCGATACAGAAAAGATGGGCCGATGGATGTTGATGAAAAAAAGTTTTATCTTGCGTTGTATAGTATTTGTCGCCGTTGCTGTGTTTTTTTCTTGTGCACAGGCAGATGCCGCTGAAACAACTATTCTCACCGGCAAGGTGAAAACGACAGTAACCCGTAATCCAGATGTTCACTTTAACGGTATTGTCGATAAGGTTCTTGTCCAGCCTGGCGAGCATGTGACCGAAGGACAGCCCATCTTCCGCTACGTACTGCAGGAAGAAGCCAGACGGTCGTTGCAGAGGGAAGTGAACCAGGGATCCAACACCGAATCCATGAAGTCCCAGGTGCTGGATCTGAGCCGTCAGCTCACCCAGTCAAAGGCTCAGTATAACAAGGCCCGTTCGCTGGCTGCCAGCGGACTTGGTTCCAGTCAGGCTGCAGGGCGCCAGCAGTATGATGTGCAGTCTCTGGAAGAAAGGATTGAGCTTCTCCAGGAGTCCATAAAGAAGGCCCAGGATAACTTTGATATCCGCATGAAGGAACTGAGCGGGTATTTTGAAACGGAGATAAAGGAAGGCACAAAGCTTCCTGAATATCTCTACCTTAAATCACCCATTGACGGCTATGTGCTCTCTGTTGATTCCAACATGAATCAGGGTGCTCTTTTTAGTGCAGGGGCAGCACCGATTGCTATCGGCCAGATGGACCCCATGCTCATCCAGGTGCCTGTCTATGAATCAGAAGTATCATCTCTCAAAGTAGGTGATACGGCTACTGTAGAAATTCCTTCACTGGATAATAAAAAATTTACAGCCAATATTATCAGAATTTCCTGGGCCTCAAATCAGATGGGTGTGTCTGAAGCTTCCTACTTTAATGTAGAACTGACAATTGCCAATCCTGATTTGGAACTGAAACCTGGTTTTAAGGCCGTTGTGCGTTTTAAGATTAAGTAAAGCCAAGAGATTGCTGAATTCATGAAACTGAAGAGCATTCCTCAGCGGCTGGGGTATATTCTGGGAGCCCAGTGGACGAGGGATCTGTCCTGGACAATCTTTACTATCCTGCTGGCCAGGCAGAATCCGGGGACTCTTGGCCAGATTATGCTTGCCCTGTCATACGGGTATCTGGTCAAAACGGCAGCTGATGTAGGCCTGAACGATTTCCTTCTCTCTTCCTTTGCCCGCAGCGGCAAAAATGCCCGCGGCCTGCTGGGAGAAGTATCCTGGTTCAAGCTCGTCCTGCTCTTCTTTGCCCTGATTGTGACCTGGCTTGTCACCGGCTGGCAGGGATATGACTGGTCTCTCAGGCTGGTCGTCATGTGCATAGCCTGCGGCTTCGGCCTGGACGGCGTCAGTGA
>CAVJEZ010000283.1:0-2232 GCA_963648625.1 Odoribacter splanchnicus | reverse complement strand
CTGCTTAAGATTGCCCTTGTTTTGGGCTGTCTGGACAAGTTTGAAGAGCTTTTTGCTGCCGATATCGTTCCGGCTTCCCTCTTCTCTGCAGAGCCCAAAACAAGAAAACGGGGAAGAATCAAGTAGATGAAAAAACTCAAAGTCTTTTACAATGCCTGGGGCAAGCGCTCTTTTGCCGGCATACTGGCCGAAGAAAAACGCCACATCTTTTTTGAGTATGCGCCGAAATTCATAGCTCAGGGCACAGAGCTCTCCCCTCTCAAACTCCCCCTGAAGTCCGGCATCTTTGAAGGACCGGCACACTTTCGGGGCGGCTTGTTCGGCCTCTTCAGTGACAGCCTCCCCGATGCCTGGGGAAGCCTGCTACTGGACAAAAAGCTCAGACAGAAAGGGCTTTCCTATGAGGCACTAAGCCCGCTGGACCGCATGTCTCTCATTGGGTCCAATCCCGTTGGCGCACTGGAATATGAGCCGTCAGACGCCGCTTATACCGAAGACTTTGCCGTTCATCCGGATTCCCTGGCCGATGAGGCAGATGCCATTCTGGACGGAAGGCAGTCCGGCCTGCTTGACGAGCTGGTAGTGCTGAACGGCTCTGCAGGCGGAGCCCGTCCTAAAATTACGGCGCTTGTCTCGGATGACAAGAAGACAATCATCCGTGGCAGTCAGGATGTTCCGCCAGGATTCTCGCCATGGATCATCAAGCTCTCAAATAGTGCTGACAGAAAGGAAGCCGGCCTGCATGAATACGTCTGTTCGCTGCTTGCCCGAAAGTGCGGCATTGCCATGCCGGAGACGTATCTCTTTCCATCCAGGACATGCTGCGGGCACTTCGGCGTCAAAAGGTTCGATCGTAACGGCAGCCAGAAGATACACATCCATTCAGCCGGCGGCCTGCTTCATGCCGATTTCAGGATACCGAGTCTGGACTATGCCGGCCTCTTGAAACTTACACAAATTTTAACCAGAAACTACAATGATGTTGAACAGATGGTCCGCCTGATGATTTTCAACGTCAGGGTTGGAAACAAGGACGATCACAGCAAGAATTTCAGCTTTATGCTGGATAAGGACAATTCATGGAAACTGGCTCCGGCGTATGATCTGACAAGATCAAACGGCATTAATGGCGAACAGACAGCCATGGTTAATGGCAAGGGTGCTGATATCACTGACGATGACCTGGTTGCAGAAGCCGTAAAAGCAGGCATCTCCAAAAGAAAGGCCAGGGAGATGATCGAGGAAGTTTCTTCATGCCTGGCTGGCTATGACAAGGTCCTGGCAGACGCCAGAAGTCTGGCCTCCGATAGGTCCGGGGAAGCATAAAACGACAGTATGGTAGCAAGACAAACAAGGACATAGGTGCGCTAAGCATCACCGAAGACCCTCTGCAGGCAGAGGGTCTTTTTTATCGTCTCATATCCCATTTTCCCTGCTGTGCGTATGGCTTCTGGCAACGGAACACCGCCCCTGGGGAACAGCTTCGCTGTCCCCGCATCACGAATGAAAATGTCAGGAAGCCAGGGAGGACACAGCATGGCAGAGTGTTACGGATATATCCGCGTATCCAGTACGGACCAGAATGAAAGCCGCCAGCGCATAGCTCTTGAAGAGCACGGCATACAGCCGGAACGCATTTTTATGGACAAGATATCCGGCAAGGACTTTCAGCGGCCGCAATACCAGAAACTGGTGCAGGGCATTGCAGCCGGAGATCTGCTCTGCGTCCCCAGCATTGACCGCCTTGGCAGAAACTATGAGGAAATCCTGGAACAGTGGCGCTTACTCACAAGGGAAAAACGCGCGGACATTCTCGTGCTGGACATGCCCCTGCTCGATACAAGACGCGACAAAAACCTGCTCGGCACGTTCATCGCCGACCTGGTTTTGCAGGTCCTCTCATTTGTGGCGCAAAACGAGCGTGAAAACATCCGCAAAAGGCAGGCAGAAGGGATTGCCGCCGCAAAGATGCGCGGAGTGAAGTTTGGGCGCAGAGCCAAGCCCCTGCCTGAAAACTTCATGGAGAACTGCGAGCTGTGGCAGAATGGCCGCATATCGGGTTTAGAGGCGGCCAGAAGGTGTCTTATGCCGTCAAGCACCTTTTACAGAAAAGCAGGGAGGTTAGGGAGCCAGGACAGAGGGAATGCCTAACAAAGTGTACTTTTTGAGAATAAATGATTTTATACGTATAGGCAAGCAAAATGGATCTATCAAACTTGTAAGAGGCCATTT
>CAVJEZ010000282.1:0-2253 GCA_963648625.1 Odoribacter splanchnicus | reverse complement strand
GGCCATCATGCCATGCGTGTTGCGCACGGGAACAGGGGCTTCTGCAATATCAACAATGAAGCCATCATGCTGGACTGGGTGCGTTCCGCCTATTTTCATCCGGAAGGACGCCCCCTGCGCATAGCCATTGTCGATACGGACGTGCATCACGCTGACGGATCCCAGGACATTTTCTGGAATGATCCTGATACGCTGTTCATCTCCCTGCACCAGGACGGGCGCACACTCTATCCGGGAACAGGCTTTATAAAGGAGAGCGGCGGTCCTGCCGCACTGGGACGCACTGTCAACATTCCCCTGCCGCCCGGGACATCGGACGAGGGCTACCTCTATGTCATAAAGAATGTGGTGCTGCCCATCCTGAAGGACTTTAAGCCGGATCTTGTCATCAACTCGGCAGGACAGGACAATCATTTTACCGATCCCCTTGCCAATGAGCTACTGACAGCCCAGGGCTATGCCGCACTGAACTCCCTTCTCAATCCGGATATAGCGGTCCTTGAAGGCGGGTATTCCATCCGCGGGGCCCTGCCCTATGTCAATATGGGCATATGCCTGGCCCTGGCCGGGCTGTCTGCCAAAGACATACGGGAGCCTGCCTTCGATGAAGCCTCTGTCAGGCAGTCCCCCAAAATTGCCCCGTATATCGAACAGATAGGCAGACAGGTCCTGGAACAGTATTTCTATCCGCCCTCCCAGCCCTATGACGGAAGGGAGGAAAACGGCTTCTGGTCCTGGCTGCGTTCGATTTACTACGATACCAGCGCTCTCAGCGAACGCCAGCGTGTCCGCTACAGGCTGTGCCCCAACTGCAGAGGCTATGGCATCAGGGAAACAGAATCAGGCAGGACGCCCCTGTCCTTCTGCCTGGAAATTCCCAGGTGCACCTGCAATACATGCCGCAACGAGGCTCTTGACAAACTGGCTTATGCCAAAAGGAGCGGAATGTACGCCCATGTATTGTGCATTGACGAAACGACCTACACTCCCCACCTTTCCTGGCCGCTGGAGAAAAAAACATGGCTGTAGATATTCTGATTATAGGCGCCGGTGGCGTCGGCAGCGTTGTAGCGCACAAATGTGCCGAGGCATCCCTTAAAGGAGCCTTTGGCAAGATCACCCTGGCAAGCCGCACTGTTTCCCGCTGTGACAGCATAGCCGCATCCATACGCGACAAGTACAACGTCTCCATAGAGACGGCAAAGGTGGATGCTGACAACGTGCCCGAGCTGTGCGCCCTTATCCGCCAGGTGAAGCCGTTTTTAGTGCTCAACATTGCCCTTCCCTATCAGGATCTGCACATCATGGATGCCTGCCTTGAATGCGGCGTCCATTATCTCGACACAGCCAACTACGAACCGCTGGACACGGCGCGTTTTGAGTACAAGTGGCAGTGGGCCTACCAGGACCGCTTCAAGGACAAGGGGCTGACAGCCCTGCTTGGATCCGGCTTTGATCCGGGCGTCACCAACGTTTTTGCAGCCTGGGTCATGAAGCATGAGCTGGACGAGGTGCATGTCCTGGACATTATCGACTGCAATGCCGGCGACCACGGACTGCCCTTTGCCACCAATTTCAATCCCGAAATCAATATCCGCGAAGTGTCGGCCAAGGGCCGCTACTGGGAACGCGGAGAATGGGTGCAGACAGCCCCTCTGTCCTGGTCCATGGACTATACCTTCCCCGAAGGAATAGGGACAAAGAAATGCTACCTCATGTACCATGAGGAGCTGGAAAGCCTGGCCCAGAACCTCAAGGGCCTGAAGCGCGCCCGCTTCTGGATGACTTTCTCTGAAAATTACTTAAAGCACCTCTCAGTCCTCAAGAACGTCGGCATGACCGGCATTGCCCCTGTCAAATACAAGGGGCAGGAAATAGTGCCCATACAGTTCCTGGCACATCTTCTGCCCGATCCCTCAAGCCTGGGCGCAAGGACGCACGGCTACACCTGCATTGGCGATGTCATGCGCGGCATGAAGGACGGTGTTGAAAAAAGCGTCTATATCTACAATGTCTGCTGCCATGAGGAATGCTACAAGGAGGTGGGATCCCAGGCCATTTCCTACACCACAGGCGTTCCTGCCATGGTCGGTGCCAAGATGCTCTGCGACGGGACCTGGCTCAAGCCTGGCGTCTGGAACATGGAGCAGCTCGATCCGGATCCCTTCCTGAAGGATCTGGCCGCCTACGGCCTGCCCTGGACCTGCGTTGACGTAACAGACCAGGAAAGCCTCTAAGCATGGCACACGAACA
>CAVJEZ010000281.1:0-2262 GCA_963648625.1 Odoribacter splanchnicus | reverse complement strand
GCCTTGCCGCCTGTCTTGAAGGTTCCGTCGAGCGCGGCGTCATCTATGGCAAAGGCGTCACCGATCCCGGGGAAATAGAGTCCAGGCCTGCCATGAAGGAAGCCTTTGAACTGGGGCGCAGTCTGTAAGGCAGGACCCGGCTCCATGTACATGACCATCAGTTGAAAAGATCCGATCTGAGATTTGGTCAAAGGCCTGTTCCTGGGAACGGGGCATACGGCCTCCTTTTCTTTTGCTAAGCCCTAAGTGCTGGCAGACAGCTGCCACAGGGCTGCAAGGGAAGGGAGGCCTTTTTTTTTGCCTTCCGGCATTTGGCAGCAGGGCAGGAGAAGACTGCTCTTTTTTTTGTGTCCGGCAGGGCTGGTCCGTCCCAAAGCGGGCCTGCGGAAGACAGCCTGCGGAAGACAGTCTGCGGAAGACAGTCTGCCGCAGTCTGCCTGAAGGCATCATGAAAAAGAGAAATGAGGCGGATTTGGCAAAGAGTGCCGTACAAAACAGGGAAGGCATCCATTGCCAGGGGAATGTCCTGCCTTTTTAGCAGCCTTGCAGAAACAGTGTGCTTAAGCAGGCAGAAAGGCAGCATGAAGGGGCTGAAAAAGAAATTTTGTCATAAGTACTGAAAATGCTTGCGTTTTTTTTTTTTTTTTCAAGTACGCTTGCCCTGATTTTCGTTTTTTTAGCCAGCCCGGCAGCCTTTTTTCCGCCAGAAACAGCATATGTATATTCTGCTTCTGTCAGAAAAGTCATCACCGTCCTGTGCCTCATGTTTTACAGTGTGAGAAACAGTATTTTGCAGGCAGAAGGCCATATCCTGCCAGCCTGCCAGCTGTTTCAGGAACTGAGTGCTCCCGGGCCATTTGTCTTTGCAGGATGGAACAGATTTTCTGTCCTGCAGGAGCGAGCAGAGAAAGGAGAACAGTATGACGTTCAAAAAAACAGCTTGCCTGGGCACGCTGCTTATGGCGCTGCCATTAGTTGCTGCCACAGAGGCATCTGCATCCTGGGATGGCAATTATAAGACTGATCCTGATGATCAGGGCAGAGTAATATCAGGCTGTGAAAGCGCGAAGCAGAGCAAGACTTGGAGCAGTGCGCTGACGACTGGCTTTACTTATATAGGACATGCCAGCAATAATGACACTGAAAAAGGTACCCTGTCCCAGGCCAGCTGGAACACCGGTACATTCAACATTGGGTTTTCTTTGCCAGTCACTAATAGTTCGGCCATATTTGGCGGCTATGCATCTTCTACTGGTACAAACATAGAAACCGAAGCCAGTAACAATACAATTACCCTGAGCGGCAACACCAAAAACACAAGTTATCCCTATACATTTACCGGAACAAGCACGCTCCAAATAACTGGCGGCTCTGCTACGGGGGATGGAATAGTCACAGCCAGTAAGAACAAGGTGACATTTAATAAATACCATAACTATTTTGAAACAACCCTCAGTAAGGTGATTATTTACGGAGGCGTGGCAGAATCACCATACAACGGAACAGCGACGGCTGAGGAAAACAGCCTTTCGATGTCGGGTTTCAATGCTTCTTTCAAGATGACGATAAAGCTAGATACTCTGTGCGCAGGCTCTGCAGGAACTGTGTACGGCACAGGCACGGCTCATAAGAATAATCTGACCCTGAGCCATATCAGGCTGACGAACACTGTCGACGAGCCCGCGACTCTCTATGGCGGTTATGCAAGTGGTAATACGGCAACAGCCTCGGAAAACTACGGAACGCTCACCGGTGTGACTATTAATTATGGTGATGAATTTGCAGGCGGTGTCGCTGCGGCCTCTTCAGGAAAAGCTCTTGCAGAATTAAATGAATTTCTCATAACAGACGGCAGTGAGATGAGCGGGTCTTCCTATGGCGGCCTGGCAGTACAAACTGCTCAAACTGGTGACGCTATAGCCCAAAACAATAAGCTGACCATAGAAAACTCAATGTCCTGCTTTCTTTATGGCGGCAAGGCTACCAGCTTTTATTATGGAGACAAAGCAAACGAAGCAAATCTGCAAGCTCTTTCAAATACGCTGATAATTAAAGGTAATGCGGCCAGTACTGCCGGTGTTGCAGGCTGGTACCAGTATACATATGGCGGTTACGCCAATGCCGCTTACACCAGCTATGGTTATCATGCAGAAACTGCCGAGGCTTCTACAAACAAACTGTATGTGAACTGTGAGGTAGATGACGATGGCAAGGTCACCTACCTGACGGACAAAGAATCGGAAGTAGCAACCTTTATGATTG
>CAVJEZ010000280.1:0-2287 GCA_963648625.1 Odoribacter splanchnicus | reverse complement strand
GTCCATATAGAGCCTGAGGAATTTGCCGCATGGCAGAAGGAACTGCCGGAACTGCCCAAGGAGCGCATGCAGCGCTTTATGGAGATGACCGGCATTGCTGAGGACGAGGCGGAAATCCTTGTTTCCAGCAAGGCCATGGCTGATTTCTTTGAAACGGCTGCCGCTTCTGCCAATCCTAAAAAGGTTGCCAACTATATCGTCGGTCCCCTGCAGCGCGAGCTCAATTCAACCGGCAAAAGCCTTTCAGATCTGGGCATGACTGCCGCCCATCTGGCAGAGCTTGTGTCCATCGTGGAAGAAGGGCTTATCAGCGCCAAGATAGCCAACGACATTTTTGCCGATTTGTGTGCCAGCGGGGCCTCTCCCAAGGCCTATGTGACTGAGCACAAGCTGGCCCAGATTTCCGACACCGGAGCCATTGATGCGGCAGTGGACAAGGTCATTGCCGCCAATCCTGCCGAGGTGGAAGCCTACAAGGGCGGCAAGAAAAAGCTTGTCAGCTTCTTCATGGGACAGGTTATGCGCGAGACAAAGGGCAAGGCCAACCCCGCAGTGGTGAGCAAGCTCTTGCAGGAAAAGCTTGGATAAAGCACCTTTGACCAGAGAATAGCGAAGAAGGCAGACGCATTCCTCCGCAAAGGAGGGTGAGTCTGCCTTTGATCTATGTACTGTACTGAGTACTGAAACCTGTGCACTAAACCGTGCATTATGCTGTGAGGAGAACACTATGAAGCGTTTTATTCTGCCCGTACTGCTCTGCCTGTCTGCGGCACTGCCTTGTGCAGCCTTTGCCGATGCAGAACTGCCCCGGCATCTGTACCAGGGTGAGGACCACTTTAATGACAATACCTGCTTTGGTGACAGTGAAAGCCAGAATGAAAAGCTCTTTCTGGGCGAGGGCGGCTGGAACAAGGCTGTACGCAATGCCAGCGTCCACCTTGGTGAGTGCGATACCCTGGCTGCCAAATACCGCCTGCTGAGCGAGAAGTTTGGCGATGTGAAGGGCAGGCTCAATGGGATGAGCGTCCTGGACGTGAAAGAGGCTTTTGCCATGGCTGAGCTCCTCATCCGTGAGCGCACAGTGGATCTTGAGGCAGTTTCCGGAAATCCCAGGATGAATGTGCAGGAGATGCAGAAGAAAGTGCTGGACACAGCCACGCAGCACAATCAGTGCATCAGGGACATCATCAATCCCGACGATGTCATTGACTACATTCTTGACAAGACAGGTGCCGCCGATATGGCCGGGTTTAACAAGGTCTTCTTTAGCAGCTTTATCAGCCTGCGCTATATCATGCAGTGCGCAGGATAAGGGCGGGCAGGAGCGCGTTTCTGTGCGCTCTGAAGAGCCTTTGCAGTATTTTTGAAACCGCTGCCATAAGGCAATATTTTTGGAGGGCTGTCCTGCCTTGCAAAGGCGTGAACGGACAGCCCCTGCCGTATCCGTTCAGGGGACTCCCTGTGCGACAGAGGCAGGTCCGGCGTGTGAGATGAGGAGAAGGACATGGCCAGCAGGCTCTCAAAAAACGGGGAAGCCATTGTTCTTCATGCCTGGCAGGCTATGAGAAAATACCGGCATCCGCAACGAGACGGGCTTCAAAGTAGTCTGGGACGTCATAAAGAGGCTGCCTGTGCGGGCAAGCCGGCAAACAAGAATAAGCATGCACTATGTCACTGAAGACTCTCTGCCTTAAGGCAGAGAGTCTTTTTTGGTGTGCGGCATGCGCATTTTCTCATGGGTGAATACAGTCCCTGGGCCGGGTGGACAGGCCAAGGCCATAGCCAGGCTCAAGGTGGATACCGCGAGGTATTGGCTGGAAGGAGCGGGAAGCAAACCCCATTGTGCTGACGAACAGAAATCGTATCAGGCCGGGCGCCCGGGTGAGCCTGCAAGAAAAGGCGGAGCCCAAAGCTGTCACGTCAAGGCGCCAGGTAAGTGCGGCAACGCTAAGGGAAAGAAAATGGCGCTTACCCACAGAGGTCTGATTGAGGGCCCACTGGCGCGATGCAGGCAAAACGAACCGTCAGAAGCCGGCTTCATGGAAAACTGCGAACCATGGCAAAATGGCTGTATTTCTGGTCAGAAAGCAGTCAGATGATGCCTGATGCCGTCAGGCACTTTTTGTAAAAAGCTGTAATTTCATATAGTTAGACAACAGAGAGTTTCTCTAAAAGTGTACTTTTGTGGAAAGAGAAATTCCGCCTGAAATGGCATTGGTCACAATGGATTTTAGAGGGGTTTTGCTGTAAAAAGGCACCGGTTCTGTCAACACGAGCAGTTTCCACA
>CAVJEZ010000279.1:0-2293 GCA_963648625.1 Odoribacter splanchnicus | reverse complement strand
ACCAGGTACAGAACGGCTGGTTTGAATGGGCTTCGTCCAGCTGGCAGCCCGCAGAAAACCCCGTCATTACCCAGACGCACTTTGCGGCCACCGGCACCCGTTTTCTTGAGGACAACGGCCGCGACGCCATCCAGGATATCTTCAAGCGCTCTTTCAGCCGCTAGGCAGAAAGTATCTGATATTGTTCAGCCCCCAAGCCTTCCTGAATTTAGGTTCAGGGAGGCGGGGCTTTTGTTGCCTGCTGGCAGGTGGCATGCCGCAAGTGCAGGAGAAGCACAGCTATGGCCAGGACATTCAGCCCCGTTGAAAAAGAAATCCTTCGCATTGTGCAAAAGGATCTGCCTGATTCCCTGACACCCTATGCCGATATAGCAGCCAGGGCCGGGTGCAGTGAGGAAGAGGTCCTCTCTCTTTTGCGGAACCTGAAAGAAGAGGGCGTTATCCGCCGCTTCGGGGCCAGCATCAAGCACCAGAAGGCCGGCTGGGCCCACAATGCCATGGTTGCCTGGATTACCGGCACAAGCGACGTGGAAAAGATCGGGAAAAAGGCAGCCCTGAACAGCAATGTCTCTCACTGCTACTACAGGCCGTCCTCTGCCCCTGACTGGCCCTATGAGCTCTATACCATGGTGCACGGCAGGAGCAGTGCAGAAGTGGAAGAGGTAATCAGCGGCCTTAAAAAGGACCTTGGCCTGAAAGAATACTGCGTCCTTGCCAGCAAGCGCGAGTTCAAGAAAATTTCGCCTACCTATTTCTGATGCCGGGCCGGCCTTTGCCTGCACCTGGCTTTTGCATCATATATTAATCGCATCGTGTGTCACATCGTCATATGTGCCGCACAGGAGTTGTCATGTCTTCCAGATCTGAAGATTTGTTTGCCAGGGCCTGTGAACTAATCCCCGGCGGCGTAAACAGCCCTGTCAGGGCCTGCCACAATGTACACTGCCATCCTGCCTTTATAGCCAGGGGCAAGGGATCGCACCTTTTTGACGTGGACGGCAAGGAGTACGTGGACTTTGTCCTCTCCTGGGGCCCGATGATACTGGGACATGCAAAGGAAGAAGTCACCAGGGCAGTTGCCGAGGCCGCAGGGCGCGGTACAAGCTACGGTGCTCCCTGCGAGGATGAAGTTACGCTGGCAGCCATGGTTGTGGACGCGCTTCCCTCAGTGGAAATGGTGCGCATGGTGAACTCCGGCACAGAGGCGACCATGAGTGCCCTGCGCCTGGCCCGCGGCTATACCGGCAGAAACAAGCTGGTCAAATTTATAGGATGCTACCACGGCCATGCCGATCCCTTCCTGGCTGCCGCAGGATCCGGTGTTGCCACGTTTTCTATCCCGGGAACGCCTGGCGTGCCCGAGTCTGTTGTGGCTGATACGCTTCTTGCCCCCTATAATGACCTTGATGCCGTCCGCAATCTCTTTGAGCAGCAGGGTGAGGAAATAGCCGCCGTTATCGTTGAGCCTGTGGCTGCCAATATGGGCCTGGTGGAACCTGCTGAAGGCTTTTTGCAGGGCCTGCGCGATCTGACTGCAAAGTACGGCGCCCTGCTTATTTTTGACGAGGTCATCACCGGCTTCCGCCTTTCCTATGGCGGAGCCCAGGAACGCTACGGTATTACGCCTGATCTGACCACCTTCGGCAAGATTATCGGCGGCGGCCTGCCTGTGGGCGCCTTTGGCGGCAAGGCAGATATTATGAACCATATCGCTCCCAGGGGCGAGGTCTATCAGGCAGGAACATTGTCGGGCAATCCCCTGGCAATGGCTGCTGGTCTTGCCACGCTGCGCCTGTTGAAATACTGCGACTATGCTGCCCTGGAAAAGCGTACCAGATCCTTTGCGCATGAGCTTGAATCCATCCTGCTGGCAAAGGGCGTGCCGGTCCAGGTGCACACCATAGCCTCCATGTTTACGCCGTACTTCAGCGACAGCTCCATTACCTGCTTTGCTGATGTCCAGAAGTGCGACACAGGCCTCTTTGAAACGTTCTACAGGCAGATGAGGGAGCAGGGCATTTATCTTGCCCCGTCTGCCTTTGAAACAGGCATGGTCAGCTTTGCCCACAGTGACGAAGATTTTGAAAAGGCCCTTGATGCAGCCAGGAAGGTTGCCTTTTAGCAGGCAGGCCTGAAAACAGAAGACACGAAAAAAGGACGGAGCTGGCATATGCCGGTTCCGTCCTTTATGGTTTCTAATTAAAGTACAGCCTTCCAGCCTTGCGGCCGGAAAAGCGTATATGTTGGGATGGCCTAGTAGCGGGGGGCTCTGGGAGCACGGGGCTTGGCTTCG
>CAVJEZ010000278.1:0-2296 GCA_963648625.1 Odoribacter splanchnicus | reverse complement strand
TCCTGGGCCTCAGCATTGAGGAAATGGACGAGGATGAGGATGAAAAAATCGACGTGCGCGGCGTGCCCTTCATTGCCGAAAAGGATTTCCTGCTGAAGTACGGCAAGAGCTTCCAGCTCAAGTTGGATGACGACAAGCAGGTCGTTGTGACAGCCCTTGAAAGCTAGACTTCAGGGCTGAAAGCCGCAACATCACTGGCATCTGTCTTTTTTCCTGTCCCCTGCTGATCCCGCATTTTCAGAAGGACAGGGCCTGAAAAGGCAGGCAGAAAGAAAAAAAAGCCCGGGAAAAGGAGGGGACGGACCGCTCTTTTCCCGGGCTTTGCCGTCTCAAAATCCTTGCAGGGCGGACGGATGGATTTGTACTATGTCCTGAAGTCCTGTGCTGTCCTGGTTTTCAGCACAGGGCCATGCATACATGGAGGAATAGTATGTTTACTGTCGCTGTTAATGATGAAATGCTTGCCAAACTTGGGAAGATTGCCAGTGAGGAAGGCAGGGAATACTGTGTGCGCCTTCGCGAGTACAGGCAGCGCAGCGGTTGCTGCAGCTGCAATATCTTCATAGGGCTCGGCCTTGATACCTTCAACGAGGATGAGGATGAAAAAATCGACGTGCGAGGCGTGCCCTTCATTGCCGAAAAGAGCTTTTTGCTGAAATACGGCAAAACCTACGAGCTTGAGATGGGAGAAGACAGGCAGGTTGTTGTGAAAGCGCCTGAGTTTTAGAAGTCCCTCTATCCCGGCATAACCTCTGAATACGGCTCAGGAAGGAGGCGGTTGAATTTGCTGCCTCTTCCCGGGCTCTTTTTTGCCTGAGGGCCTGGATAAAGGAGAAGAGCCCTGTTACACAGGCCAGATTTTCTGCAGCCGCAGGGCAAAGGCAAGAAAAGGCAGGAGCAGGCTGGCAAGAAAGAAGACAAGCTGCCAGGAAAGCTTTCTGAGAGATGGCCATTTTTCTGAAGCGACGGCTGTCAGCCATCCGGTTACCATGCCAAAAGCAAGGCCTGAAATATGGGCAAGGTAGTCTGTGTTGTCGCCTTCTGTTCCCAGCATGGCCAGGATGGCCGTGCCTGCAGCCAGGGGCAGCAGGGCCCTGGGGCGCGATGACCAGGCCATAAAGCCTGACAGGCAGCCGACCGTGGCAAAGAGGGCGGTTGAAAAGCCGATGCTTAAGGCAAAATAAGGGCGTATGAGTGCGACAGCCGCATTGGCAAGGGCGCCGGTCCAGATAATGAGGAAAAAAGCGAGTCCCGTGCCTGTCCTGTCACTGAGAAAACGGGCAAAAATAACGGTAAACGTGGCATTGGCCAGAAGATGGGCAGAGTCTGCGTGCAGAAAGAGGGCTGTGACAGCCCGGCTCCATTCGCCAAAGAGCCGCATGCGTACATTGTCCAGGCCAAGCAGGGCAGGCCAGTCATCAGGATTTGCCGGAAAGCCCAGCCATGCGGAAAAGGGCGCCAGATGCGGCCAGAATCTCAGTTCGTGAAAAAAGAGCAGGGGAAGAAGCAACAGGAAGGCAAGGCCGGCTGAGGGATGAGCCTCGGGCAGAACGGCTTTCTTAGCAGGGCGACCCTGTTCTGCTTCATATTCTGTCAGGTTGCGGAGGCAGAGCTTTGCCAGAAATACCGGAACAAGCAGGACAGGATGCACTCCGTAAAAGGCCCTGTATGGCAGCTGCAAGGCCTGCAGGACATAGGTCCAGACAGCCAGCCTGCGTCCCGACAAAGTGCCGTGCTCCGGGTATACTGGGACCCAGCCGTGCATGGCAGCATCCGGGAGCAGGCGCATCTGCCAGTGTCCGGCAGGCCTTTTTGTTGTTCTGTCTGTCTGCGGCATAGGTCTGTTCTATCTGCATGTACAAAAAAAGGATTGCACCAAGACAGTGCAATCCTGTTGAATTCAATATGGTGCCGGAGGTGAGACTCGAACTCACAAGAGGTTGCCCTCGGTGGATTTTGAGTCCACTGCGTATACCAATTCCACCACTCCGGCTTCTGTGCACTGTCTATCTCAGCAAGAAGCCTGAGTCAAGGAAAATGTCGGGAGCAGAAAACGGAATGAACGGTTCCGCAGAGCCTGGACTGGCCGGACAAGGGATTTGGGAAGGTCAGGAAAATTGGATGCTTTTCCGGCATTTGCGGGGAAGGTGGCTCATTTTCGCCATCTCTCCCCGCTTTGCTATCAGTGTTTAGTCAAGGCAGTCGCAAAGCGTGCCTATTCTTTTGTCCTGAAGCCTTATATTGCCATTGGCAAGCTCATGCCTGAGCTCTGAAAGACGGCGCTCTATGCTGGCCG
>CAVJEZ010000277.1:494-2299 GCA_963648625.1 Odoribacter splanchnicus | reverse complement strand
TGATATATGTATCTTGGATATCTGTTGTTCTCTCCAGATTTTCCCTTTTCTGTATCAGTATATAAGTCCTGAATTCCTTTTGTACAGTAGAACAACGTACTTTTTTCTTTTCTTTTTTCTACAAAAGAAATTCGGATTTTCTGCTTTGCTGTGTTAAGCAACCCGGCACAAGTCCGGGCAACTCTGATACGTTCTTTTTTCGGCGGCAGGGAAAGACGCCTTTCTTTTACTCTGGCCTCTTTCCCTGCCGTTCTGATTTATATGAACTGGATGGCGTCCTTTGCAGGACCGCTTCTCCAATAGTCTCGAATTAGCCCTTCTGTACTTCAATAGTACGGATTTTGGCTTCCTCGGGCTTTTTGCGGGGAATCTCCACGCAGAGAATGCCGTCCTTGGAGAAGGCACAGATTTTTTCCATATCTGCATCTTCAGGCAACGTAAGGGCACGGGAGAATGTGCCGAAGGTGCGCTCCTGAACGTGGGTCTGCGTGTCTTCTACAGTCTCCGCCTTTTTCTCGCCGGAAACAGTCAGCACGTTTTCAGACACCTTGATGCTGATGTCATCGGGTCCTACTCCGGGCAGTTCAATGCGCATGATGTAGGATTTCTCATTGCTCAGAACGTCGAGCTGGGGCAGGAAGTCGGCAGAGGGTGCAACCGGTTCCGCTTCCTGGGTGCGTCCCCAGTATTCGGGAAAGGAACCAAAGAGGCGGTCGATGTCGTCGTGCAGACGGGAAACGCCATGGTAGCTGTCACGCATATTCTTTCTTCCGGGAATAAAGTAAGGCATAACTGGCCTCCTGTTAAATTCAAAGTATAGCAACTTTATTTGCAATATTAGGGATGGATGGTAAAACTGTATGAGAATGAGTCTGTACATTCTCTGGTTTTCCATGCCATTCATTTTCTGATGAAATAAAAGTAGGTTTGCTTTGCCTTTTGTAAAGAGGGGATGGCAAATTTTTTTCATTTATTTCATTGCTGTGCCGGCTGTGCGTTCAGCCTTGTGTTTGGCTGATACCTTTGATAGTGCTTTGGGACCTGCTGAATAGCCGTTCAATCAGTTTTGGGAGACACACAGCAGGAAAGCCTGCTCAGTCATTGCAAGGAAAAGAGGTGCGCTATGGCCGGTCTTTTGCTGGCTGTTATCTATCTTGCCTTTATCAGTCTGGGACTGCCGGATTCTCTTCTGGGAGCTGCCTGGCCTGCCATTTATCAGGACCTGGATGTTCCCATTTCCGGCGCCGGTATCGTCTCCATGATAATCGCTTCCGGCACGGTTACTTCAAGTCTTCTGAGCGACAGGCTGACCAGATCCTTCGGGACCGGCGTTATTACGGCAGTCAGTGTGGCCATCACGGCTGCAGCCCTCTTTGGCTTTTCTACAAGTCACAGTTTTGTGATTCTCTGCCTCTGGGCCGTGCCATACGGCCTGGGTGCCGGCGGCGTTGACGCAGCGCTCAACAATTATGTGGCCATACACTATGCCAGCAAGCATATGAGCTGGCTGCACTGCATGTGGGGTATAGGTGTAACCACCGGCCCTCTCATTATGGGGCATGCCCTGGCATCAGGCGCTTCCTGGAACAGTGGTTACGGTACCATTGCTCTTTTACAGGTAGGGCTGACAGCCGTTCTTGTGCTGAGCCTGCCCCTGTGGCAGAAAAGGCCGGCAGAAAAAGAACCGCAAGCAGGCGGAGCAAAAAACAGAAAGGTCTTGAGCCTCAGGGAAATATTCAGCTTGCCTGGCGTCCCTGAAATCATGGTCTGCTTTTTCTGCTACTGTTCAGTGGAAAATTCCGCCA
>CAVJEZ010000277.1:0-484 GCA_963648625.1 Odoribacter splanchnicus | reverse complement strand
TGCTGTGGGCAAGCTCGTACCTGCATCTTGAAGAAGGCATTGCAGTGGAGACAGCTTCGTCCCTGACCGGCATGTTCTGTCTTGGCATTACTGCTGGACGCGGCATTAACGGCTTTATAGCCATGCGTTTCAGTGACAGGCAGATGGTGCGCATGGGGCTTTGCGTTCTTTTTGCCGGAGTCGTTATCCTTTTCCTGCCTTTGGGCAGTAATGCCGCCGTGGCAGGCTTTGTGCTCATCGGGCTTGGCTGCGCTCCCGTATATCCCTGCCTTATGCACGCAACACCTTCGCATTTTGGCATAGAGCGCTCCCAGGCTGTCATAGGCGTGCAGATGGCCTGTGCACATCTTGGCGTATGTATCATGCCTCCGCTTTTCGGCGTTATTGCCAGGCATTTCTCAGTGAGCCTGTTGCCCTGGTATCTATTCTGCCTCCTGATCCTTATGATCTGTATGAATGAAAGGCTCAACAAAAAGGTCATGGC
>CAVJEZ010000276.1:0-2305 GCA_963648625.1 Odoribacter splanchnicus | reverse complement strand
GGATCCCTGTCCAGCACCTTGCGGAAGAACTGGCGCAGCACGCCCCTGATATTGTCCTGCAGGGGCGAGGTGCTCAGGCCGTTCAGGGACTTTTCCACCTCTTCCACGACAAGGCACTTGGCATCGTCGTACATGTATTCAAACTTGTCGTAGACAAAGCCCCTGGAAATAATGTCGGGCCCGGTCAGTATGTAGCCTGACTCCTTGTCCGTCACGATGGAAACCACCACCATGCCTTCTTCGCCAAGGATGCGGCGCTCCCTCAGCACGGTACAGCCGACATCGCCGACGCCCTTGCCGTCAACCAGGGTGTAGTCAACAGGAACGGGAGCCAGCTTTTCGGCTCCGTCCAGGGTCAGCTTCAGGGGATGGCCGTCTTCAAGGATAATGACCTTGTCCTTTTCAACGCCACAGTCCACTGCCAGCCGGCCATGCTTGATGAGATGGCGGTACTCCCCGTGCACAGGCACAAAATACTCCGGCCGCACGGCAAACATCATATCGCACAGTTCATCGCGGTGGGCATGTCCAGAGGCATGAATGGCCAGGACGCTGTCATAGAAGACTTCTGCACCCTGGCGGTACATCTCGTCTATGAGATGGGTAACGACCCTGCCGTTGCCAGGAATAACGCGGGAACTCATAATGACAGTGTCGCCGCTGTGTATGCTCAGCTGCTTGTGGCTGCCGAAAGCCATGCGGGACAAAGCGCTCATGGGCTCGCCCTGGGCGCCTGTGACAATAATGACCACCTTGCTGTCCGGAAGATCTGGGACGCTGGCATAGGCATTGTGCAAATCGACAGGCGCCTTTACCAGCCCCAGTTCAGTTGCCGTTTCAATATTGCTGGCAAGGCTGCGCCCGCTTATCACCACTGTCCTGTCATATTTCTCGGCCAGGTCAAAGACTTCCTGTATGCGCTGCAGATGGCTTGAGAACAGGGTGATGATAATGCGCCCCTCGGCATTGGCAAAGATGCTGTCCAGGGAGGCCTTTACCTCGCGTTCCGTGAGACTGCGTCCTGCCCTTTCCACATTGGTGGAGTCGGACATAAGCAGACGCAGACCCTTTTCTCCGGCAAACTCGCCAAAACGCTTCAGGTTGGTGCCGGTGCCGGAGAGAGGATTCGGATCCAGCTTAAAGTCTCCGGTGTGCACGATACGCCCGACAGGAGTCTCCACGCCCAAGGCATAGCCCTGCGGGATGGAATGGCAGACAGGGAAAAAGTGGAAATTCAGGTCCCCGATCTGCCTGGTCTCATGCGGCAGGACAGGATGAAGATTGGCAAACTCAAAGATGTCATGTTCCTTAAGCTTGTGCTCTACCAGGGCAAGGGTCAGCGGCGATCCATAGATATCAACGCCGCGTAGCTCGCGTACAATCCATGGCAGCGCACCTATATGGTCTTCATGCCCGTGTGTCAGCACAATGCCCAGCATCTGCTCTTTTACGGCAGTCACGGCACCAAAGTGCGGTATGACAACATCGACGCCCAGATGCTCATCGGACGGAAACATCAGGCCGCAGTCTACCATGACTACGCCGCTGGCTGTTTCCCACAGCTGGCAGTTAAGTCCTATTTCTCCCAGGCCGCCAAGCGGCGTTATGACAAGTTCCTGTTCTTTCATATCTTTATCGCTTGCAAATCCTTATACCATGGCCTGTACCATGGACAGCACCATGACACGCCATGGCTAAAGAAGGTCCGGGTGAAAATCGCCCATCGCTACATATAAATTGGACAGTGCCGTAAGGTAGTCGCCCCTTGCCTGCGTCAGCTGCACCTCGGCATTGAGCAGCTTGGTGGAGGCATCCAACACATCAAAATTGGTACCGACCTGTTCCTGGTACTGGGCATAGGCAGCTTCATAGGCCTCTTTTGCCTGGGCAACGGTCTTCTTTGCCACGTCTATGCGTTTCCTTGCCTCGCGCAGGGCCAGGTACTTTTGCTTGACGTCGTAGCCGGCATCAAGCATGAGGGACCTTGCCGAGGAGCGGGCCTTGGCTACCAGCCAGCCTGCCTGCTGATCGGAAAAATACGTTGTTCCCCACTGAAAGACGTCCCAGGACAGGGTGGCTCCGGCCTCCCAGGTGGTCGATTTTGAAGAATTTGTCCCGGCCCTCTGCATGTCAGGCGTATTGCCGCTGCTGGTAATGCCGTAATAGGCTTCGATCTTGGGATAGTATCCGCTCCGGGCAATAAGCCTGTCCTTGACTGCCATTTCCACGGCCTTGTAGCCTATATACAAATCGGGACGCATCTTATAGGCACGTTCCAGGCAGGAATCAAGGCTCATCTCAAAAG
>CAVJEZ010000275.1:0-2309 GCA_963648625.1 Odoribacter splanchnicus | reverse complement strand
CACAGGCGGCAATCATGTCGCCGCTTACTCTTTCACCGCCGATGAAGCAGCCTAAAAGAATGCCTATCACAGGGCAGACATATTCATAAGAAACTGCCAGGGATACAGAAACATTTACCAGAAGCCAGATATAGCAGGCATACGCCAGGAACGAGCCGCCAATAACCATCCAGCTGAAGGCCAGCACCGTGTCAGGGCGCAGGTTCTGAGGCTGAACCGTTGAGAATTCGCCAAAGAGCGAGGCAACGACAAGGCTTTCCAGGCCGCCCAGAAGAAGCAAAAACCCCGTACTCTCCATCATGGGCATGTCCTTTGCGATATTGGCTTTCTTCATAATAACTGAGCCTGCAACCCAGCCGGCAATGGCCCCCAGAAGGATCAGCACGCCAAGGACAGTGCCCGTGCCGGCACTATGCTCTGACCAGGACAGGTACACAATGGCACAGGCCCCGCTGCACATGCCGATGCATTGCGTGCGCGTAGGAGCGTCTTCGCCTGCAAAAAGCCAGGCCGCAACCAGCATAAAGATGGGAGTCGATCCCATGATGACGGCTGCCACGCCTGAAGGCACCTGTGTCTGGCCAAGCGTTAAAAAGCCGCTGCTCATCAGGACAAGCATGCTGCCCACCAGAGCATGGTTCCTGATATCCTTCAAAGAAGGCGTCTTCCATGTTTTCCTGCGCAGATAGCAGACTGCAAGCGTCAGCAGGCCGGCAAGGCCGTTGCGCAGGCCGCAGACCAGAAAGGGTCCGGCTATTTCCAGGCTCAGCTTGTTGCCGATATACACGCTGCCCCAGGACGCATACACCAGAAAGAGCATGAGGATAACAAGGTGCACAGGGGGACGGACACCAAATTGCTGTTTCATACAACACCCAAAAGCGTACAAAGTGCGCTGACATTCAGGGGGAAGCCGGTTTTGCCGGCAAAAAAGAGAAATGGCGGCAAAGCAAAAAACTGTTTCACCGCCATACCGCAAAAATGTACGTTTGTCTTCCAGGCTCAGGCTGCCTGTCCGGTCGGAACCTCGGAGGCGGTTGTTTCGATTACTGCCTCGTCCTTAGGCTCATCCTTCTTTTTCTTTTCCTGTCTGGCTTTTTTGCTTTCCTCATAAAGAGCCTTGCACTTTTCATACAGGCCGGTGCGCTCTTCCATGGGAGCCTGCTCTATGGCACGCAGGCTGCCAGCCATCTGCTTATGCTCGTTTTCAAGCTTGCGCACCTTCCAGCCAGTCCTCATGGACCTGGCGCTGATACGGACACGCTCCCAGACAAGCAGTACAAAACAGCTTATCAGACCGGCAGCAAAGGAAACTGCAACGACAAGATAAAACGGAACAGTCACGCTTGGTGCTTCAGGCTGAAAAAGTACATTGAACTGCAGCGTTACTTCTTCTGCAAGTGATGCCTGGTTCTGGCAGAGGAACAGCATCGCCACGAAGAAAACGACGATCAAGACCAGTGCTTTGATATATTGCATAAGACATCCCTCCTGTTCCGGACAGCAGTCAGACTATGGCAAAACAGTACGCAACGTATCCGGACAGTGCTAATCTCTTTTACAGTCTGCTTGAACGACAAGGCCTTAAAGCAGGCTTTGCCTTGGGGTGACAGGCGTACAGGCGAAACTGCATACAATCAGTCTGTCAGGGTTATCTTGTATCACAGGAGCTATAAATATTCCATATTTACAACGGGCCTAAATTTTGCAGTCCTGAAGACAGGAGGGGCAGTCGAACTACCGTGAGCAGAGCCCATATATTAGTGTCAAATGAGACAGGAACAACCCCACTCCGCCCACAGCTTCTGCAGAACCGTTATCCTTTCAGGCTGCCGCTTCTTTGTCACACAAGCCATGCTCTGGCAAACAAAAATTCTTTCAGATCAAAAAAAGGCCCGCAACTGAACACTGCAGGCCCTTTTCTTATATGCTTTCCCTGATACAGACAGAATTACTCTTCTTTTTTGGAAGCCCTTCTGGTTGCTGGCTTCTTTTCCTTCACAGGGGCATCTTTTTTGCCATACTTAATATCAGGCTCATCGCCGTTATTCACCACTCCCTCTGTAATGACACAGCCTGTCACATTTTTGAGGGAAGGCAGACGGAACATGATATTGAGCATGGTATGCTCGATAACATTGCGCAG
Organism: Odoribacter splanchnicus; assembly: GCA_963648625.1. Lineage (GTDB taxonomy): Bacteria > Desulfobacterota > Desulfovibrionia > Desulfovibrionales > Desulfovibrionaceae > Desulfovibrio. The sequence goes on along the minus strand of CAVJEZ010000275.1, from coordinate 163 downwards.
GCCTCTGGCACCGGTCTTGCGCTCGCACGCCTTGTGGGCAATGGCCTTCAAAGCCTCAGGCGTAAACTCAAGCTTAATATTCTCAAGATCGAAGAGCTTCTGGTACTGCTTGACCAGGGCATTTTTGGGCTCAACCAGGATGCGGACAAGGTTTGCCTCATCC
>CAVJEZ010000274.1:0-2313 GCA_963648625.1 Odoribacter splanchnicus | reverse complement strand
TTCTTAGAAGGCCTTCTCGTAGATGGCGGCCACAGCAGCATCGGTCATCTTGCGGGGGTTGGTGAGACCGCAGGCGTCCTTCTGTGCGTTGGCAGTCATGATGGGGATATCCTTCTTGTCAACCTTGACGCCGTAGTGCTTGGCGCACTCGGAGATGCTGGCAGGAATATCCACGTCCTGAGACAGGGTGCGGATGGCGCTGATAGCGAGACGGGAAGCCTCATCTGCGGTCTTGCCCTTGGTCAGCTCGCCCAGCAGGGAGGCAATGCGTCCGAAGCGGCGGCGGCTGGAAATACGGTTGTATTCGCAGACATAGGGCAGCAGGATGGCGTTGCATTCGCCATGAGGCAGGTTGTAGAAGCCGCCAAGCTGATGGGCCATGGCGTGCACGTGGCCAAGGGAAGCGTTGTTGAAGGCCATGCCGGCCAGGTACTGGGCGTAGCACATGCCTTCGCGGGCTTCGGCATCATTTCCGTTTGCCACGGCGCGGCGCAGGTAGCGGTTGATGTACTCCATGGACTTTTCTGCGCAGGCATCGGTCATGGGCGTGGCAGCTGTGGAAACATAGGCTTCCACGGCGTGCGTCAGGGCATCCATGCCGGTAGCGGCAGTCAGGCGCGGAGGCATGCCCATCATCAGGACAGGGTCGTCAATGGCAACGCTGGGAGTGCAGCGCCAGTCAACGATGGCCATCTTAACCTTGCGGGAGGTATCTGTGATGATGCAGAAACGGGTCATCTCAGAAGCGGTACCTGCAGTGGTATTAACGGCAATGTAGGGCGGGAAGGGTTTCGTTGATTTGTCTATGCCTTCGTAGTCGTGAATACGGCCGCCATTGGAAGCGACAAAGCCGACACCCTTGGCACAGTCATGAGAGGAACCGCCGCCAATGGAAATAAGGCTGTCACACTTTTCTGCCGTGTACACCTTCATGGCGTCTTCAACATTATGATCAGTGGGATTGGGCACTGTATCATGATAGATGGAGTACTTGATGCCGGCCTCGTCCAGGATGTCCGTCACCTGCTTCAGGACGCCGCAGGCCTTGATGCCGTTATCGGTCACAACCAGGGGATGCTGGCCGCCGATAGCACGCAGACGGCTGGGGATTTCCTTAGCGCAGTTGCGGCCGACCAGGGTCTGACTGGGAATAAAGAAAGATGTGATCTGGCCCATATGCATATTTTTCAACTCGAAGCTCATGACAACTCCTTCTACTACAAAGTAGTTAAGCTATTATACAGTAATAGCCAGCTTTCTGACACAACATCTCTTTAATATGGTGAAAGGGATGTCTTATGAACATATTTACCCCATCAGAAAAAAAAGAGCAAGCATTTTTCATTTTTTCTTTACTACTTTTTCTTTTCTTCTGTGATAAAAACTTCACAAAGACTATCTAAAAAGATACAAATGCAACAAACATTCATGTGAACAATGGCACAATACAGAAAGAACAATGTGAATAAGAGCACAAAGTCAGAAACTGCCCACTGCAAGGCGCCTGCAAAGCCAGGCAAATATCCCCTTGGGAAAGCGTCATCCTCCCTGCACAGGATCCGGCAGTGACAACCGGACAAGATCACAGGCACAAAAAAAGACCACGGGCGAATGCACGCTCATGGTCTTCTTTTGTCCCGGAACAGGGACGATCTTTCTGAAATGTATGTGTTACGGGCGGTTTACCATGACCTTGGCAGGACGAAGCAGGCGTCCTGACAGGTCGTAGCCGCTCTGCAGTACCCTGGCCACAGTCTCAGGCTCATACTCTTCACGGCTTTCGCAGCCGATGGCCTCATGCTTGGCAGGATCAAAGGGTTCGCCTTCCTGCCCTACCCTGGTCAGGCCGTGTTTTGCCACAGTGTCCAGCAGAAGCTTCTGGGTCATCTGCACGCCCTGCATCATATTGGCGCAGGCCTCGTCCTTGGAACCGTAGTTTATGGCCAGTTCCAGGTTGTCCAGAGTGGGCAGAAGGTCCTTCATAACCTTTTCTGCTGCATACTTGAGATGCTCGTCATGCTCGCGGGCCAGGCGTTTTTTGTAATTCTCAAAATCGGCCAGGCTGCGTATCTGTATGTTCTTTATCTTTTCATCAGCTGCCTTGAGCTGCTCGGCACAAGAAGCCTTGACGCTCTCAAGCTCGGCCATCAGGGATTCCACAGTAGGCTCAGTACCGCCTGACTGCTTGTCTCCCTTCTGCCAGGGCCAGCGCCAGGAAGAACCTTTCTGCCCCTGCTGTCCGGACTGCTCCGGCTGCGGCTGGCCGGCCTGGTCGGCCTGTTCCTGTTCCTGCTGCTTCACGTCATCATGGGC
>CAVJEZ010000273.1:0-2315 GCA_963648625.1 Odoribacter splanchnicus | reverse complement strand
CCCTGTCCCAGGGCCAGGGGGATGGCACCGAACATGGCTGCAAAGGTCGTCATCATGATGGGCCTGAAGCGCAGGCGGCAGGCCGTGAGGATGGCTTCCCTAGGCTTCATCCTGAAGCTCCGCTCCGCAGTAAGGGCAAAGTCTATCATCAGGATGGCATTCTTCTTTACCAGGCCGCAGAGGAGCAGCACGCCAATCAAGGCGATAATGCTGAATTCTGCCCCGCACAGCATCAGTGCAATGAGTGCGCCTCCGCCTGCAGGCGGCAGTGTGGAGAGAATGGTCAAAGGATGTATGAGGCTTTCGTAGAGGATGCCCAGGACAATGTAGAGCACCAGGATGGCAGTCAGGATGAGTATTATTTCGTTGGTTACCGTTTCCTCATAGAGCTTGGCCGTGCCCTGGAAGCTGCCGATAATCGTCCTGGGCATGCCTGCCCTGATCTGCGCCTCGCTTATTTCCTTTTGCGCATCGGACAGTGTGTACCCGTCCATCAGGTTGAAGGAGATGGTAACCGCCGCAAACTGCCCCTGATGGGCTACGGACAGCGATGATAAGCCTGATTTGATTTCGGCAACGCTTGAGAGGGGTACTAGGCCGTCCCTGCCTGGAAGCCGTACAGCTGCCAGGTTCTCAGGTCCCTGAAGCCACGGGCTGTCAAAGCCCAGGACAACCTTGTACTGGTTCCTTTCCCTGTAGATGGTGCTGAGCTGCGTCTGGCCGAAGGCAAGGCCTAAGGCTGCGTCAAAATCCTCCATGGTCACGCCGTACCTGGCCAGAAGGTCCCTGCTGACGACAAGCTGTGTCTCAAGTCCCTTTTCATCCAGATCGGAGTCAAGATCGGCCAGAATGCGGCTTTTTTTCAGCTCGCCAAAGAGCTTCTTGCTCCATGCCCTGAGTTCGGTAATGTCGTCTCCCTGCAGGGTATACTGGTACTGGCTCCTGGCAGATCTTCCTCCCATATGCAGATCCTGGGCTGACTGCAAAAAGACCTGGACGCCCGGCTCTGTCATGAGCTTGGGGCGCAGCCTGCCTATGACCTGCTGGGCCGAGATGCCGCGTTCGGCAAGGGGCTTTAAGGTGACAAACATGCCGGATGAGCCGCGGCCTCCGGAATAGTGGCAGGATACCTGGTCTACTGCCGGATCATCCTTGACTATGCGCTGTATGCGCCTGATTTTTTCGGAGCCTGCCTGGAAGGAGAGGCTCTGGTCCATGCGCAGCTGCCCCATGAGAATGCCGGTATCCTGCTGCGGAAAGAAGGTCTTTGGAATGCTGATGTAGAGCCAGACATTGAGGGCCAGCACCAGGAAAAAGACCAGCATGGTGATGCGGGGGTGATCGACAACAACGTGCACGCTGGCAGCATAGCGTTCGCGCACGTTGTCCAGAAAGGATGAAACGGCATCAAGGACTTTTGCCCAGCCTTTCCTGACCTCTGCCAGCAGGCCGGTCCCGGAGGCTTTTTTCAGCTCTGATGCCAGAAGCTCTTCCTTTGTCTGCAAAAGATGCGCGCACATCATGGGCGTGGTTGTCAGGGAGACAGCCATGGAGATGAGCACGGCACAGGAGAGCACCACGGCAAATTCACGGAAAATGCTGCCCAGCATGCCGGGCATAAGCAGAATGGGGATAAAGACTGCTACCAGCGACAAAGTGATGGAGATGATGGTGAAGCAGACTTCCCTTGAGCCTATAAGCGCTGCGCGCAGTGGCGTCATGCCTTTTTCAAGGCGCCGCACAATGTTTTCCAGCACGACGATGGCATCATCCACCACAAAGCCCGTGGCTATGGTCAGGGCCATAAGGGAGAGGTTGTCCAGGGTGTAGCCTGCCACATACATGACGGCAAAGGTGCCGATGAGCGAGACAGGTGCCGCCATGGCCGGGATGGCCATGGCCCTTGCGTTGCGCAAAAAAAGGAAGACGGCCAGGATGACCAGGGCAACGGAAAGGGCCAGGCTTTTTTCCACTTCATTGAGGGAAGCGCGTATGGTTATGGAGCGGTCCATGGTGACTTCAAGATCCACGGCCCCGCTGACCCACTGGCGCATGCCTGGCAGAAGCGCCTTAACCTTGTCCACCGTTTCAATGATGTTGGCCCCCTGTGCCTTGGAGACCATGATGAGCACGGCTGCCTTGTTGTTGTAGAGGGCCATGGAGCGAACGTCCTGCGGCCCCTTCTGGATGGATGCCACGTCTTTCAGGCGCACGTCGTGTCCGTCTTTGGTGGCAATAATGATGTTTCCGTATTCCTCAGCATCGTTCAGCTGGTCGTTGATGCCTATGAGCCAGCAGTGCTCGCTCCCGGACAG
>CAVJEZ010000272.1:0-2320 GCA_963648625.1 Odoribacter splanchnicus | reverse complement strand
CCTGAGTATGCAGGTCTTTTTGAAAAAGGCCATGCCCCAGAGGGAAACCTTCCAGCCTTTCTTTCTGAGCAGCGGAGCTGCATACTGATTCTCCTTAATCTGAAGAATGGCTTTTTCAGCCGCCTCAGGCAGCCCTTTTTCCGAGCTGGCGCGCTTGACTTCGATAACGGCAGCACGCTTGTTCTGCTTGTCACGGACCACAATGTCCTGCCTGCCCCTGCCGAATTCCTTGTTTGAATGGACATACCAGCTGCTAAAGGTGAAGAGTGCCGCAATAAAGGCATGATAATAATTTTCACGGGCATCAAAATAGCTGATGGTTTCCTCCAGCTGGTCACTGAGAAGCTCTGCCAGCTCGTCGGCATCGTCATCCCAGAAAGCTTTGAACAGCTCGGATCTGTCTATGTTCTGAGCCTCTTTCTTGAACCATTTGCAAATGACATCGGCAAAAATTTCCAGGACTTCCTTGTTGGGGATGGCAAGGACAGTGCTTCCTTTGTCAGGCTCCTCGCCGGGCTTTAGGCACTTTTCCAGCTGCTCAGGGCTAGCCTTGGTGAGATAGCCGGAAAAATAGAGGACAGTCCACATGTTTTCTGCACTTTCATACAGCCGGTCATAGGCAAGATCCTCTATAATGCTGGTTTCTACGCATCCGCCGGCCATCAATGTGTCCAGATCGCCCACCACGTCTTCTGTCTCACTTCTATCGACAAAAGTGCGGACGATATCGTTCCTGCTTGAGTTTTTCCAGTATGCCTTGGGCTTTGCATCCTGGTCCACCTGCAAGTCATCGACATATTGCAGGATATCCCACGGACAGTAGATTTCCGTTTTCTTGCCGAAAAGGTATCCGTCGTACCAGGCCTTTATTTCTTCTTTTTTATCTGAAAAACCGGCATCAGCCAGCAGTGCATCAACTTCATCTGAAGTGAAGCCAAACTTGTCAGCATAGCGTTTATCGGAAATGTCACAGCACTTGAAGTGGTTAAGTCCTGTAGAGAAGCTTTCCCAGGATATCCTGAGACAGCCGGTCAGGATGCCGAACTGAAGAAAATCATTGGTCTTTAGGCCTTCCTCCAGCATGCCGCCGATGAAGCCGGCCATTTTATCGTAATATCCATACTTGCAAGCCCTGGCCAAGGGAACATCGTATTCGTCAATGAGCAAAATAGCAGGCCTGCCAAAATGTGCGTAAAGAGCCCGGCAAATGGTCTTCAGGGAATCGGCAAGCTGTCTTTTGTCACTCTCTTCTGCTTTTAGGGCTGCGAGTTTTTTCCTGTCATCCTCATCTACGGACATGCTGTCTATCAGGAATGAATAATCAATACAGATATCGCTTATGAGTATACGTACTTTTTTCAGAGCGTCTTCAAATGTTCGTCCTTCAATTCCTTTGAACGTGATAAAGACAGCAGGATAGTGGTTCATCCACTTGTCGCAGAGAGCCTTGTTTTTCGATATGGCAAGCCCCTCAAATATAGATCTGCTGTCCTGCCTGATGTCAAAGAAGTCGCGCAGCATGGTCAGCATCAGCGTCTTGCCGAACCTGCGCGGCCTGGCGATGAGGGAAACCTCGGGAGGCTCATTGCACAAAAGCTCTTCAATCAGGGCTGTCTTGTCTGCGTAATAGCATGAGTTTTCCCTGATTACGCGAAACTTTTCCCCGCCGATTTTGATACGCACGTCAGCCATTTTTGCCTCCTTTTCTGCAGCCTGATACAGCTGCCCGTTCTGCTTCATTTTTTACTGCTGTTGGCAATATAAGGCATTGGCAGTGAACTGGCAATCTTTGTGCAACTCTTTTCTGCCGGCAGCACTGCTCCTGGCCATGTCTCCAACACCGCCTTCATATCCGCCTCCTTCCATGCCTCCTCTTCCCCTCTTTCCAGCCAGAGGGGATTTTTGCGATCCCTGTATTGACTTTGAAATCCAATTTCATTATCTTCTTTTCACGTTCACCAATTGCGCACTGCGCCCAAAAGACTTTCAGCAGCAGAGATTTTCATCATGGAGGAAATGCATGAAGGCTACGGAACAAGCTCTTTCATTCCACCGCAACGGCCGTAATCTGTACATCAGCTTTCAGAAGGAACCTGACCAGCAGGCCTTCCGCTCCATGTCCATGGTCCTGCGCGACTATGCTGATGACACAGGCAGGCTCTTCCTGGACGTGAGGCAGCTCTCAGATACAGTGTCCACAGGGACTGCGCATTCCATGCAGTATATCCTAAAGAAGAGCGGCCTGCCCGCAAACAATGTCTACTTCAAGGGGCCAGCCGGCTTTGCCATGGCCGGCACAGGCAACCGCGTCCTAATCATC
>CAVJEZ010000271.1:0-2333 GCA_963648625.1 Odoribacter splanchnicus | reverse complement strand
CTCTGATACTGCCATGCTGAGAAGCTGCAGGGAAGATTCTGTCAGCTCTTTGTCGCCTGTGCCTTCCTTCAGCCTCGCTAGTTCCTTTTTCAGGCTTGCATCAGCCTTGTCGCTTGAAAACAGGTACGCATGGTCCCAAATGGCCAGTTTAACGGCACGTTGCAGCTGTTCTGCCGCTTCAGGGAATGTATCCGCATCAACGCGCTTAAAGTTGAGCGAAATGACTGGATATTTGTTCATCCACTGGTCGCACAGTTCCCTGTTTTCCATAATTTTCAGGCCGGAAAAGATATCGGAGCTGTCTTTCTGCATGTCAAAAAATTCAGCAAGCATGCTTAAGGTCAGGCTTTTGCCAAAGCGTCTTGGACGTGTAATCAGGGAAGCTTTTCTGGGAACATTTGTGATAAACTCTTCTATAAAACCTGTCTTATCGACGTAATATAACTGAGTTTCTCTGGCTTCCCGGAAAGAGGAGTTGCTTGTGTCTATCCGTATTTTTGTCCCTGTTTTCGCCATTTTTCCCGCCTGGCAGCTCATTTTGTTGACATGACAGTGCCGGCTGCCGTGCCTTGCTTAGTCAGGGCATTCCTGCTGGCAGGCACCGCCCTGAGGCATGCCAGGACCTGCATTCTCCACACAGCCTTTTTCAAGCTCGGCCCTGACAAGCTTCTGGGCCAGCTCATACTGCTTGACCGGCGTGTCAGCGTCATGGTCCAGCTTGGCCACAAGGAGATCGTGCAAGATCCTGCCCACGGCAGGACCTGCCTCAAGGCCCATTTTCTGGAGCTCCCTGCCGGTAATGTCCGCAGTCATGGTGCGCCAGGTGGTAATGTACCTGGACAGGGTGCGGCGTATCTCGGAATTTGACTCCTCTGCCAGCACCCACAGCAGCGCTTCCATGGGCATCCTGCTGACTGCCTGGCAGACAACGCTCGGCGAGGGCGTTTCCTTTGCAAAAAGCCTGCGCAGGGCAGGCCGTGCATTTTTTGCCTGTTCCCGGCCCTGCATAACCTGCTTCTTGCAGGCTTCTGGCAGGCCCAGGCGCCTGAAGCAGAGCAGGGCGTCATTGTAGTTCAGGGCCGCAGTCAGGCTCATGAAATAGACGATCCAGTTCCTGACAGGGACGTCCAGGTAGAGCATCCTGTACCAGGCAAGAATCTTCGAGGTCCTTGTGAGCGACTGTGCCGTGGTGCCGTTGAAGGCCAGCAAGGGATGCAGGTTTTGCAGGATGCCAAGGTCCTGCAGCCTGCACAGGATGGAGAGGGCCTGCTCCTCGTTGCAGATGGCCTCGTATTCATGGAAGATGCGTGCCGGGGAGATCTTGTCCAAAAGGTGCATGGAAAGAGCATTGCGGATGAGCTTTTCAGTGGCAGCCCCCAGGCGGAAGCCGTAGCGCTGCTCAAAGCGCATGGCCCTCAGGATGCGCGTGGGATCCTCCACAAAGCTCAGGGTGTGCAGGACGCGGATGACCTTGTCCTTGATGTCCTTCTGCCCGCCGAAAAAGTCCGCTATCTGCCCCATGGGCTCGGTGTCAAGGCGCAGGGCCAGGGCATTGATGGTAAAGTCGCGGCGGTAGAGGTCCATCTTGATGCTTGAGTGCTCCACCGTGGGCATGGCTGCAGGGGACTCGTAGTATTCCAGCCTGGTAGAAGCCACATCGACCCTTGCCTCCTGGCCGTTTTCATCGGTGTAGAGGACGCAGCTTGTGAGGAACTTGTCGTGGTTGCGTGCCCTGCCGTGCAGCTTTTCAGCCAGGAGGGCCGCAAAGGCCAGGCCGTCCCCCTCTACGACAAGATCGATGTCGGAATTGGGCGTCTTTAAGAGGAGATCGCGCACAAAGCCGCCGACCACATAGACCGGAATGCCGTGTTCCCTGCCAAGATCCGCTGCCAGGGTCAGCAGGTTCAGGATGGATGCCGGCACCTGGTTTTTCAGAATCTTGGGCATGTTGCGGTTTTTGATATCACGGCTGTGCCGGACTTCCTCATCCATGCGGCCAGGTTCTGCCGCAAAGATACCGATAAGGTCAGTCCTGCTGACAACGCCTATGGTTTCATCATTTTCAACAATGGGGACAAGCCTCTGGTGCTCCCCGACAATGACATTGGTGACATCCTTGAGGCTTGCGTCCTTGGGCAGGGAAGAAAAGCGTCTCAGCATGTAGTCGTCGATGATTTCATCGGCCAGGCCGTGGGCTAGGGATCGCTGCGCTATCTTGTCGTTCAGAATGCCCACGCAGTGCCTTGTGCCCCTGGCAAAGACAGGTACGGACTTGAGCGAAAAGTGCATCATGAGCTCGTCTGCCTCGCGCAGCGTCTTCCCTTCCTCAATGC
>CAVJEZ010000270.1:0-2412 GCA_963648625.1 Odoribacter splanchnicus | reverse complement strand
CGGTATCTACCTTGCGCTTGACTATGACATTGGTCTGTCCACCCAGCTCAGGGACTTTCACACATTAGAAAAGACACATGCCGCACACCCGAAAGTCCGGCTCATCAGCGATATGCCGGACTAAGCGAAGAGCTATCTATGTGAATGGCAGTGCCATCCATGCTTTAGCCATGCTTCTGTTTTGCGAAATCCATAAGCTCCTTTTCCAGGTCATCCAGATAATCATCGCCTATCTGCTCAACACCCATTGCCGCAGCGTGGGTATTCAGTATCTGCCTGAACTTTTCCGGCTCCTCATAAAAAGAAGAGCATAACTGGTTATATGTCAGGTTATGGATCTTCTCCCTGTTCTCAAGATACTTTGAGAAAGAGGCGTGAATACGTTCTGAATCCTCAAGCAGGCCTGACAGGGTTTCAGAGATATAAGCCTCGACACGCTCCCTGTGGAGTTTTGCAGCCTTTGCTTCCGAGAATACGGTTGCTATGGTTCCTATTGCGTGGTCGATGCCTCTGTTGATGAATACGATTGCTATACCGGCAATCGCTGCTGAAGCCAGGCCGGCGACAATGCCAGGCATCCACGGAAAAGTGACAGTGAGATATTGCTCTGCTGCGATTGCACAGGAAGTTACGGCCAGGGCTGACAGTATCTTCATGCACTTTGCAGAAAAATCCGCAAAGCTTTCCGTCTTGCCGGTGATGAAAGCCCATATTTCGGGAGCAAGTTGCTGTATGCCCTGAGCAAGAGTCTTCATTAAGGTTTTAAGGTTCCTGAACATGCCCGAAAGCAGACCCAGCAGGGCAGTCGCCGCTTCCGTACAAAGTTCCATCGGCCCCTTTTCCTTTATCATTTCCTTCATCCTGGAAAAAAGGACAGAGAAAAGCCGTTTTAACCTCTCAAGGAAGGACAGGCTGCCTGGGTTCTGATACGCATCCCGTATCTCGAAAAGGCAGCCGCCCATCAAAACTGCCGCTCCGTCCAGGGCCAGCCTGCCGCCTACGCGGACCAGTGCGTCACGGCCCATTACGGCACCCTGATGAAGATAGGGAATGGCTTTCCCTGCCTCAGGGTGATCCTGCACCACCTGATGCAGGCCGGGATGGTTGTCCTTGTCGGGATTGCCTGTCCATTTGGAATCCACTTTGCCGGATTCCAGCTTGTCTGCAGCCAGGGCGGCATTTTCCCTGTTTTCTGCGGAATGCGCTTTCCGTGAGATGGCGTCCAGTTTTTCACCATGCCTCTGGGTCATGTCCGGAGGTGTCAGGATGGCATCCGGCGCCTCTTCATGGCTTGTATAGGCGTCTCGTGCCAGAATATTTGAGCCGCGGGTATGCTTGATCTGGTAAGTCTTTGTTACATTGCCTGTCTTGTCATCAAAGGCCACCATGTCTGCATGCTCATGATGCTTTATGGCATAATCGTGCAGATTACCCCTGTCAGCGTCTGTCCAGCGGTTGTCAGCAAGGTTGTCCGTGCGCTCAGCCCGCAGTGAGGAGCCGGACAGTATCTGCTCCCTGTTGAAAGCAGTAACTTCCTGTTCCTCATATACGTTGCCGAAATTGCTGGGATTGTTGTTTGGCCCGCCGTCCATGCGTACATTGGCAGCATGGATTCTTCCAAAGCCCTGGATACTGTTGGCATACAGATCCACAGCCAGGGCCGGATTCATGGGGATGCCGGGAATATAGGTCATGAGCTTGCGCTCAAGCTGTGATTTTATCTCACGGTACACCTCGTCATTCAGGGAAGGCGTACCTGAGAGCAACTGCAAATCGGAATCTGCTGTAATGGCTAATGAAGACATGTTGTTATCCGTGTGATTGACTGTTTCTAAAGGGCATCCATTTTCTCTATAAATTTCTCATGTTCCCTTATATTTTCGATGCAGTCACTGAACAGTTTGCCGTCCTGGTCCATAAGCTTTGTATCACGCATGCTTTTCATATGCTCATTGAACTGGAAGCAGTTTTTAACAAGGTTTTGATTCTCTCTGCTATACGTCAGGTAATTATCATTGCTGGCAACAACAGAATTAAGCCTGTCAACGTACTTTTCAAACAGTCCGTCCAGCCTGCCTATAACAGAAACCATCTGTTCAGAGGCTTGCCAAATATTATCGAAATTTTGACACATAGCCCGAGCATTTTTGTCAAAGGCTTCCACCTTGGCTTGGTTTTCCTTAGCCTGCTCAAGAGCTTTTTTACCTTTTGAGGCAAAGACCAGGCCTCCAACAAGAATCATCGGTGCGACAGCTATCCCGCCTATCATCACCATTCCGCCGGTCATGCCAAAACCACCAGCAGCGAGAGAACCGCCCCCAAGCCATGCCAGTGTGGCATTTGTTGCAGCAGCTCCGGAAAGAGAGGATATAGCTGTACCAGTGCCAGCTACAGCTAGGGTCTGTACACCCC
>CAVJEZ010000269.1:0-2420 GCA_963648625.1 Odoribacter splanchnicus | reverse complement strand
GACATCGACCGGGCCAAGCCCCTTTTTGAGCTCTGCTGTCACTGAACTGGTGAGGTGCATCACATGGCTGAAGCGCTCTGTCTGCATGAGGCGCTCCACATGCACGCTGCCATTGACTGCCACCCTGCCCAGGTCGTTGCGGCCAAGGTCCACCAGCATGACATGCTCGGCTCTTTCCTTGGGGTCTGCCAGAAGCTCAAGTTCAAGCTGCTGGTCTTCCTCTTCTGTACGGCCACGACGGCGCGTTCCGGCTATGGGAGAGAGCAGGAGATGGTTTTTGTCGCAGCGCACCATGACTTCGGGCGACGAGCCGAAGAGGCTCATGGACGGGAAGTGCATGTAAAAGAGATAGGGAGAGGCATTGAGGCGGCGCAGGCGGCGGTAGTGCGCAAAGCTGTCGCCCCTGAACGGAGTGGAGAAGCGCACGGACGGCACGCACTGGATGGCCTCGCCCTGGCGCAGCTCTTCCTGGATGCGGCGCACGCAGTCCTTGAAGCCTTCCTCAGATGGCTCTGCCAGGATGGGGAATTCCTCTTTTTCAGCCCCGAAGAAGCCGGACTCATGGGCAGAGCGTATTTCCCTGAAACCGCCCAGGCTCAGCTGGCAGAGCCTGTTGTAGAGATGGTCAAAGACAAGCACTGTTCCAGGCAGGACAAGCTGGCACTCGGCCTCTTCCTTAGGAAGCACTGTGGCAAGCTTGGGATTGAAGAGGCCTGCCATCTCAAAGCCCAGATAGCCGTACAGGGCCCTTGTAATGGGCGGCAGGTCAAAAATGTCGTCTTGCGGCGCTTCAATGTTTATCAGAGCCATGAGGCTCTTTAGGCCCTCCACAAAGGGCATGCCCTCAAGCTCGGCAAGGCTGGCCAGCCTGTCGTCCTCTATATTGAGATGCAGCTCGCCGTTGCGGCAGAAGACACGGAGCAGGATGTCGCAGGCAAGCAGGCTGTAGCGGCCCCATTTGCCGTCCACGTGCGCGCTTTCAAGCAATATGCCGTCCCCGGCGCCTACCATGCCCATAAAGAGGCTGATGGGCGTCTCCATGTCAGCGGGCAGAAGGCGCGCCTTCTGTGTCAGTGTTATGCCCTGTGTTTTGGCATCCCTGTCCATTGTTACCTCTCCTCTTACAGATAATTATTACAAATAATTGTTACAGAAAAATTATTGCAGAAAATTGAAAAGCGCCGCTCTTCTTAGGAAGGGCGGCGCCTGTGTATTCCGATGTGCCTGTGGCTGTCATACAAAAGGCAACAGTGCTCCCTTCCCTCTGATACAATATCGCCACCACCAGCGGCTGTACGCCGCTTTTGCGCAGAAGATGCTGTTCCGGAAAGAAGCCATGTCAGAATCCTTATGGAAAAATCGTACAAAAAGAAAAACGCCGTCCTTTGCCTGGTATCCAGGAAGGGGCGGCGTGTATATTCGGACAATACAGCAGACTAAGGGCTATCTGCCCTCCCCTTCCATGGCACAGCGCCACCACCAGCCGGCAAACCAGGTGCCGGATGTGGCAGAGATGATGTTATGGGAAAGAGAAGTCATGTAAGTAACCTTAGTGCTTCAAGTTAATGGCTAAACTGCTTCCTTAATTGGAAGTTTTGTTGCTTATAGGTCCATGGGGCTTATACTGTCAAGAGCGTGCACGATATTTTTTTGAAGCCCTTAAAACGCCCGCTCAGGACGCCTGCTGGCGCAGCCCGATACTTCACGTACAAAAGGACTGGGATGGGATCCTCTCCTATTATGGCAGGCCTCTTTACCCTGCCGCTGGCAGCCTCTATGGCCCTTTTTGCCGCCTCGTCAAGCCTGGCCGAGCCTGACGAGGAAAGGAGCACAATATCGGCAAACGTTCCGTCAGAAAGCACGGTCACGCCGTACTTTGCCACGCCTATGAGACCTGTCTCGCCCCCGTCCAGGCGATGGGCATGCACGCAGTCGTCTATGTCTTCAAGGTATCTCAGATATGCCGCCCGCCTTCTGTCTGCAGCTTCACGGCCGGCAAGCTGCTCAGGGCTTGGCGTTCCGATGCCTGTTCCCTTTCCAGGCCCCTGTGCCAAGGCAGAGGAGGACAGCGTCACAGAGACATATGTTCCGGCTGTTTCCGTTTCAGGAGTCCCGCCTGTCCCTGAAAGAAGGCAGAAATGCGCAAAAAGGGAAAGGGCCAGGCCGGTCAGCAGGCATTCCCTTTCTGTCATTGCCCTGTCCCGCCTGCCTCGGGCCCTGAGGAATGGCCAAAGGAAGGCTTTGCTGCAGCATTTTCCTTCCCGTCAGCCTGCGTTGTGGCAATAAGCAGCTTTTCCCCGCCCTGCATGCGCACTTCGTCCACGATGAAGACAAGGGCCTCGCAGGGGGCCAGGGGATGGGCCTTCAAAACAAACTGCCCGGGCTTTGCCTTAAATTCACGCACCAGTTCCTGCAGCTTG
>CAVJEZ010000268.1:0-2437 GCA_963648625.1 Odoribacter splanchnicus | reverse complement strand
TCCTTGACAGTGGAAATTAACGATTGAAAGTAATTAATCGATTAATCAAACAGTCTTATTTCGTCAAGGCTGGCATGGATTTTTGCTGTACAAAAAGCAACTGTCCCCATGAAGGGAACAGCTGCCAAAATGTCATTGCTTAAGTTGGCTTACTTTGCCGCTCTTGATGTTCTGCGGAAGGCGTTCTGCCCGTATTCGCCAAGCAGCGTCAGCCTCCTGTCAACTTTTTCATACAGGGATCCCTTGGTAAAGGTGCCGTTCTTGCGGCGCCTTCCTGCAGGCATGCCTGTCAGAAGCTGCAGGGCTTCTTCTATGCACCGTACAGGATAGACGGCAAAGCGTCCCTCCTCGACGGCCTTGAGGACGTTGGGAGCAAGCATTAGGTGATCCACGTTGTCAGCAGGCAGGATGACGCCCTGCGTGCCTGTCAGCTTCTGCCTTGAGCAGACCTTGAAAAAGCCCTCTACCTTCTGGGTTACGCCGCCAACGGCCATAATCTGTCCCGAGTGGCTGACTGCGCCGGTAAAGGCCAGGTCCAGGCGCAGCGGCACGTCTGCCAGCGCTGAAAGCAGGGCGGCAAGCTCCGCACCTGAGGCAGAATCGCCTTCTATGCCGGCATAGCTCTGCTCAAAGAAGAGCGATCCTGAGAGGCTTAAGGGCTTGCGGCTGGCAAAGACGCCTGTCAGGTAGCTCATGAGGATCATCATGGCCTTGGTGTGTATGGGGCCGCCCAGCTCTGCCTCGCGCTCAATGTCGGAAATGCCGTCGTGCCCTACGCCGACCGTGCAGGATATGCGGTGCGGCAGGCCGAATTCAAAATTGCCGTAGGTAGTGACTGCCAGCCCGTTGATCTGCCCGACAGCCTGGCCGCTTGTCTCCACGCGGATGACGTTGCGGTCGTATTCTTCCATATAGGCGTCTTCAATGAGATTGACGCGGTAGGTGCGGGCTGCATAGGCCTTTTCCAGGATGGCCCCTGTCACAGTACCGGCTTTCTCCATCTGTGCCAGGGCTGCAGCTTCAACCATATATTCCCTGATGAGCGGGAACTTGAGGGAGAGCCTTTTCTGGTCCTCGCAGATATGGGACCCGAGCTCCACAAGCCAGGCCAGGGCCGTCCTGTCAAAGGGCGGCAGACTGTCGCCGTGGATGATGCGGCAGATGGCATTGAGGTACTGCCTGACACCTGCGGCATTGCGGGGCATGGCGTCCGTGAGCTCCGCCTTGATGCGGAAGAGCTTGCCAAAGCGCTCGTCCGAGTCAAGCAGGCCTTCATAGATAAATTCGTCGCCGATAAGAATGACCTTTACGTCAAGCGGCACGGGATCGGGGCAGAGGCCCTTGGATCGCATGGCGTTTTCCGGCAGCTCGGACGATTCGTCCATGCGCAGAAAGCCGGTGCGCAGGGAGCGGAGCAGTCCTTCCCAGGCTGTGGCATAGTGAATGAGATCTTCCATGCGCAGGATGAGGAAGCCGCCGTTGGCCCGGTGCAGGCTTCCTGCCTTGACCAGGGTAAAGTCCGTGACCAGCGCGCCCATTTCGCTCTGGCGTTCCACGCAGCCCAGGAGATTGGGGGCTGTGGGATGGTCCTCCATGATAACCGGCGCACCCTTGATGCCGCCGTTATCCACAAAGAGGTTGATGCGGTAATGGCTCAGCACCTCCTCGCGGCTCCAGGCCACCTGCTGCCCTGTTGAGGGGTCGTTCTTGGGCTTGGGAGCAAGAAGGGACTCGGTATTCTCAATCATGTCCTGGGCAAGGTCCTTGAAGAACTTGTCCAGCTTTTCTGCCGAATTTGTGAGTCCTGCCTGTGTCAGGGACTTGACGCTCCTTGCCTGCAATGGAGCCAGCTTGGCTTCCAGTATCTGGGCCAGGACGTTCTTTTCAAGATCCTTTTCCTTGTCTAGGAAGCTTTCCTCTGTGCGGGTCAGTTCCTGCACAAAGCCTGACATGTGCTGCACAAGGTCCGTGCTCTTGTTCTTGAGCAGGCGCTGCACTTCAAGATCCAGGCTGGCAAACTCCTCGTCAGACACCCTGCGCCCCTTGACCAGGGGGAAGAGCGTGATGTTGCCGCTGTCGTCAAAGTCCAGCGTAAAGCCCTTGTGGACGGCAATGGAGTTCATGCGGTCCAGAAGCCTTGAGCGCTCGCTCTGGTAGGACTCCATGAGGGTAGCGCGCTGCTTCATGAAGCCCTGGCCGTGTATGCGGGCTTCCATGGTGGCACAGATGCCTTTTAAGACGGACTGCATGCTCTGGCGCAGCTTCCTGCCGTGCCCCGAGGGCATCCTGATGAGGACAGGCTGCTCAGGGTCGGCAAAATTGTGCACATAGACCATGTCCGGCGGCGTGGGCGCCTTTTTGGCCAGGGGGGCCAGATAGTTCTGCACTATAAAGGATCTGCCCAGGTTTGCCGATCCGGCAAGGTAGACATTGAACC
>CAVJEZ010000267.1:0-2439 GCA_963648625.1 Odoribacter splanchnicus | reverse complement strand
GGAGAATGTAGCCAAGGGCTCCTCAGCACCATCAGCTATCGGGAAAAACATGGTGCCCGGTTTCCCGAAGGGACGCACGCCGACATGTGCAGCAAAGCCGGCCGGAGTCTGCTCCAGTTGCACTACAGGTGTTGAGACCGGCTCTGCCTCCTCTGCCTTCAGATTGTCAGCACGTAAGGATATATTAAGCTCGGATCTGGACAGCGACAAAATGCGCGGAAGCTCAGTCTTGGGGATGGTAAGCCCGGTCGAAACAAGCTTTGTCAGGCTCATCTCGCGATCAGAAAGCTTGTAGTACGTCAGGACCCCGTCTTGATACTGGTAATAAATTTTTCTGGACTGCGTATATTCCTGCAGCATTTTCGGCAAAAAGATATCAAAGGTATTCTTTTTGCCCTCTTCAAGGACAAGCTCAAGATTCCCTCTTTGCAGCCTGACAGGCAGAAGCTCATCACTTCTTTCATTAAAATCCCTGTAAATATACAGCAGGGGATGTCCTTCCAGATCCTGGCAGCTGCTGCTCAGCCTCAGGGCATAAGTTGTGCGCCATGAATCAGGCCTGAAAACATGGGAGGCCACCCTGCGATCCTGGTCCGTCAGATAATCAAGCCCCGGATCGTTGTCATAAAGGCGCTTCAATGACACACTGTGTGGCTTGCTCCATCCTTTGGATCCAAGCTGCTGCATGCGCGGATACACTTCATTGGTCAGGGGAGCCAGAATCCAGACCATGCGTCTGCCCTCAGCCTGCGTGCTGCGGGCCAGATCCTCAATGGCGGCGAGCCGCATCATCCACTGCTCCATTGGCTTCACAAGCTGCGTGCAGTTGATAAAATCCTCTGGTATATTGCCACCTCTCTGCCACTGCGCTTTTTCTTTTTCAGGAACAATCTCTTCCAGGACATCGCTGAAAGCACGAAGAAGGAGAGGATAATTCGTTATTCCGGCACATATCTCCTTCACAATTGAAATGGTGTCATCCTTTGAATAGGCAAAAACATCCAGTCGGGCACAGGCAGCATAATAGACGAGCCTGGATAAAAGATTCTCATCATACCGTATGGCGGTTTTCCCTAATCTGATGATTTTTGCAGCGGTATTTTCATCGCCCTTGCGCAATGCGTTCAACGCAAGGACAGCGTACATGCCGCTGATTCCCCTTTTACGCAATGCATCCTTCTCATCATGTGTCTTAATGGTCCGTTCTGCACTTGCACTCATCTCGGCCAGATCACTGTCATCACCATGCACCCAAAAGGCGAGGGCACAGACAAGACCAACTGGACACCCCGTATTTAAGGCAAGGCGCATACGTTTATGCCTGCGATAGAGGGCATAAAGAAGTCGCGCCTGCGTCAGGGCCTCTTCATTGCCCATGAAAAGCAGCATGCAGGTCTGGGATATAAGGCACTCAATTTCATCCCTGGTCCCGGAAATGTCTTCCTGGGATATCTGGCAGAGTTTAGCGGCCTTTTC
Source organism: Odoribacter splanchnicus (assembly GCA_963648625.1). Lineage (GTDB taxonomy): Bacteria > Desulfobacterota > Desulfovibrionia > Desulfovibrionales > Desulfovibrionaceae > Desulfovibrio. The sequence goes on along the minus strand of CAVJEZ010000267.1, from coordinate 963 downwards.
AGCATCACCCTGCCAGAAACGAACCATGGCTTCAAAACCACGTGGTACGGGAATGCCCTCTGAACAGGCCCCGCCAACAGGGAACAGGCTCTCCAGTACAGGATGCAGGGTAAAATTCCACATAAGGTTGTGTGCCATATACCCAAGGACTGCTTTCTGAATTGCCGGCTTGCGGCTTCTGAACCAGGCTTCATCGAAATAGCAGTTGCCTATAAATCTGGCTATTTTCTCCTCTGCACCTTCCACCTTGCCGACACGCCCTGCCCTGTCCATGAACAGCTCTTCATCATTTCGGAACATGGCAAGTACCACTGCCGTCATGAGGCAGTCCTGATAGGTTAGGAATTCATCATCAAACTCCGCTTCTATAGAGTCTATCAGCTCCTTGTTTTCTACAGCGTCACAACAGGCTGCAAAACGCCTGTCCGGCTTCATTATCGACACGTCATTATAGCCAACGGTCTTATATGCATTCGTTTTTAAGCGTATTCTGTCTGTAACATAATACCCTGTGTAATTTAATGCTTTGCATACAGATTCCGGCATTTTGTCATATACATATTCATCGTCATCAGTATTGTTGCAATCAAGTGTTGACAATGCATCGCAAGCAAGAAAATATCGTTCTGCCGCTTCAAGGGAGGGATCTTTCCTGACTTCTTCTTCCCGTGTTGTTTCCTTAGTCATATAGTGCTCCGCTGCATAGAGATTCGCCAGCAAAAAAGACAACAAATACCAGTCTTTTCAGTCCCTATCTACTGAAAAACCGACACCCTGACAACAAGCGCCAGCTTTCGCCATGAGTTTTTGCAGACGGGTCACAGGCGGCAGCTTTCCATCTGCAATACGCTACAGTATTCCAACGCATGCCGGCCCTGGTCCTGCTGCATTCATGAAGCTGCAATCCCCCCATTATGATTTGACAAAGCCCCCTATTATAACTACTTAATTTTTGTTTTCCCG
>CAVJEZ010000266.1:0-2462 GCA_963648625.1 Odoribacter splanchnicus | reverse complement strand
AACGAAGAGGACGTGAAAAAGGCCCTGGGGCTCATACGCAAGCTGCACGATGCAAAAGTGCATGCGGACTATGAGGTTGACTTGTGGAAGGGCTGCCTCAAATTTATTGAAAAGATACAAAAGCGCGGCAGGGCAAACTTTGCCGACTTTACGCAGCTCTTTGAGAGGATGCGCGAAGTGCATGACTTTGCCGAGAACGACGACTGCGCCAAAGTTCTCTGCCACTGCGACAGCTATGCCCCCAACTTCCTTGTCCACGGCGACGAGATGGAGCTCATTGACTGGGAGTATTCCGGCAGCGACGACCCCTGCGCAGACCTCGGGAACTTTATCTACAGCTCAGGCTACAGTTATGAAGAGACCAAGCACGTTATTGCCCTCTACTACGGCCATACTCCCTCCACGCAGGAGCTGAGGCATGCCACGGCCTATGCGGCCATTGCCGCCTACTACTGGTTCGTGTGGGCCATCTACCAGGAAAGCCTGGGCAAGAATGTCGATGATTACCTGCTTGTCTGCTACCGGGCTTCAAAAATGTACGCCGAAAAGGCACTTGAGCTGTACCGCTAGCCTGTACGCCAGGCCAAGAGGAATATTACATGCAATATGTCGGTGACGCTGTCGTCTATCTGATTATGAGCTGTGCGCTCATTGGCGCAGTCTGTTCCATCCTGGACGAAACAAGCCCCACAGGCCAGCAGTTTCTGGACGGCATTGGTGCCATTGGCTCCATATTCCTGCCAGCGGCAGGCATTATGGCAGCACAGCCATATATCACTGCCTTTGTAACCAGCGTGGTTACTCCCATGTTTGATGCTGTCGGCGCCGATCCAAGCATGGCAGCCACGACGGTTATTGCCGTAGACATGGGCGGCTACCAGCTTGCATTCGAGCTTGCAAAGACCAAGGAGTCCTGGATCATGGCCATGATGACCGGCTACATGGCCGGCGCCACCATCGTCTTCTCCATCCCAGTGGCATTGAAGATGCTGGCCAGGGAGGACAGGCCCTGCATGGCACTGGGCGTCATGTCCGGCCTGCTGTCCATTCCCTTCGGCGTGCTTGTCTCAAGCCTCATCATTGCAGCCACTTCCCCGGAAGTCCGCAGCATTATCTCCACCACGGGCATTGCCGACTACACGCTGCAGCTTTCCCTGCTGCAGATTGTGCACAACCTTGTGCCCCTTGCCATCATCTGCGGCCTGCTGGCCCTGGGACTTCTGCTCATCCCGGACCGCATGATCCGCGGCTTCATCATCTTTGGCAGGCTTATGGATGCGTCACTGCGCCTGATATTTGTCTGCTGCGTCATCGAGCACTTTACCGGCATCTTCTCGAAGATCCTGGGCGGATGGGGCTTTGAGCCCATCATTGCCGACGAGAAGGACATCAACAGGGCCCTGGAATTATCGGGCTACATCGGCATCATGCTCTGCGGCGCCTTCCCCATGGTCTACCTCATCAGGACCAGGCTGGCAAAGCCCCTCGGCTGGATCGGCAAAAAGGTCGGCCTTTCTGCAGACTGCACTGCCGGCATCCTGGCCGCCTCTGCCAACGTGCTGGCCCTCTTTGCCATGGTGCGCAAGCTTGAGCCTGCAGACAAGGTGAGGGCCATTGCCTTCTCAGTGTGCTGCGCCTTCCTCTTCGGCGACCATTTGGCCTTTGCTGCCAACTTCCAGCCGACGCTTATCCTGCCCATCATGGGCGGCAAGCTGGCCGGCGGCATCATAGCCGTCTTCTTCGCCCAGAAGATTGCCGTGTCCCGCATCCCTGCAGACATGAAGTAGCAACAGGCATCTTTTTGCCATGCAGACTGCTTATTGATATACAAACTGACATACAGGGGCAGGACTGTCTTAAAAAAGGACAGGCCTGCCCCTGCTTCATTGTTTTTCTCCCTGACTTTACATCTGCTTCCTTTTCCTCTGCTTCCCTTACAGAGCCCGGCCGGCTGATCCCTGCCGGCCTGACATGAGGCCTTTTATGTGCGCCATTGCAAGAACATGTGCAAGAATATGGTCCTGTATTGCCCTTACAGCGCTGTACGCATTCATTCCGGAAGAGGCATATGCCTATCTTGACCCCGGGACAGGCAGCATGCTTGTCTCAGCGCTGGTGGGCATCCTTGCCACGCTCGTCTTCTTTCTAAAGGGCGTCTGCTACAAAAGCGTGTCCTTTGTGTGCACCCTGCTTGGCAGGACGCACCACCGCCAGAGGGAAAGCATAGTCCTCTACAGCGAGGGCAGGCAGTACTGGAATGTCTTCCGTCCTGTCGTGGAGGCTCTGTCTAAAAAGGGTGCCGCCTGCACCTACCTCACCTCGGACGATGCGGATCCCGGCCTCTCCTGCAAGCTGGAACATGTGGAAGCGCGCTGCATAGGCAAGGGCAACAGGGCCTTTGCGACAATGAACATGATGGAAGCGGACGTGGTGTGCATGACAACGCCCGGCCTGGACGTCTT
>CAVJEZ010000265.1:0-2483 GCA_963648625.1 Odoribacter splanchnicus | reverse complement strand
TACATATACAGGACATAGTACTATTCAGAGGATAATATGAACACATTAGCCGTCATTCCTGCACGGTATTCTTCTACCCGCCTGCCGGGCAAGCCTCTGCTTGATATCTGCGGCAAGCCTATGATCCAGCGTGTGTATGAGCAGGTCAGAAAGGCTGCCCTGGTGGACAATGTCATCGTGGCTACGGATGACGAACGCATCGTCCGGGCTGTAAACGCCTTCGGCAGCAGGGTCATCCTGACATCGCCGTCGTGCGCATCCGGCACGGACCGGCTTGTGGAAGTGGCCGGGAAGGAAAAGGCTGACATCTATATAAACGTCCAGGGCGACGAGCCCCTGGTGCGTCCGTCCGATGTGGACAGGCTTGTACAGGCACTGCTTGACAATCCGGACGTGGCTGCGGCCACGCCCTGCTATCCTGTTTCCTTCGGCCAGGCAGAGGATCCCAACCTGGTCAAGATCGTGCGCAATGACAACGGCACAGCCCTGTATTTCAGCAGGGCACGCATTCCCTATGACCGCGACGGGGAAAAGACGGGCGTGTACTGGGGGCATGCCGGCATGTACGCCTACCGGCGGCAGGCCCTTGATGTCTTTGCAAAATACGAGCCTGGCATGCTTGAACGCACTGAAAAGCTTGAGCAGCTGCGCCTGCTTGCGCACGGCTGCGCCATTCAGACAGTGGAAATTGAACCAAGCGCACCTGGCGTGGACACTGCTGAGGATCTTGAACGCGTAAGGGCCATTGTGGCCGGGAAAACAATGCCTGACACTGAGGCTTCTGCAACCTGTGCCCCGAAGCTTGCAGACATCCGCCTGGTCATCACGGACGTAGACGGCGTGCTTACCGACGGCGGCCTGTACTACGGGCCGGACGGCGAATGCATCAAGCGTTTCCACGCCCTGGACGGCCTGGGCATGATGCTGCTGAAGAATACCGGCATCCGAGTCGCAGTCTTGTCAGGACGTGACTGCCCCGCATTGCGCCGCCGCATGCAGGAACTGGGCATTGACCTGTTCCGTCTTGGCAAGGTGGAAAAACGTGCGGCCTGCGAAAGTCTTTTGCAGGAAGCAGGAGTCAGCCGGCAGGAAGCCCTGTTCATAGGGGACGATCTTCCTGACCTGGACGGCTTTGCCTGCTGTGGCCTCGGAGCAGCCGTTGCCAATGCCAGGGACGAGGTAAAGAAGGCAGCAGATATTGTCCTCAGTACGCAGGGCGGTCAGGGAGCCTTCCGCGAACTGGTAGACATGCTGCTGGCGCAGCGCCGGGTATAGTTATGAAAGACGAAAAATTTACCGCAACAGCAGCAATGGTTCTCCGCCAGGAAGCAGATGCCCTGTGCCTGCTTGCCGACAGCCTGAACTCGGCATTTGACGAAGCTGTAGACTGCCTGCTCAATATCAGCGGCCGTATTGCCGTCACCGGCATGGGCAAAAGCGGCCATGTGGCCCGCAAGGTGGCAGCCACGCTGTCGTCCACAGGCAGTCCGGCCTTTTTCATTCATCCGGCTGAGGCAAGCCACGGCGATCTTGGCATGATCAGCAGCGGGGATGCTGTCATTGCTTTTTCCAATTCCGGCGAAACGCAGGAACTGTCAGACATTATCCTCTATGCAGCACGTCACCGCCTGCCCCTGATCGCTGTCACCAAGCGTGAGAACAGCCTGCTGGGCAGAAATGCCGACTATGTGCTCAGACTGCCGGATGTAAAGGAAGCCTGCCCCATCGGCTGTGCACCGACAACGTCAACTACCATGCAGATTGCGCTGGGCGATGCCATAGCCCTGACGCTTCTGAAGACGCGCGGCTTTACTCCCGAGGATTTCAGGGAATTTCATCCGGGCGGCAAACTGGGCAAAAAACTGCAGCAGGTGCGCGATATCATGCATGTCGGCGATGCCATGCCCCTGGCCTCAGTCAGCAGTTCCATGGGCGATGTCATCTGCCTTATCAGCGGCAAGGGCTTTGGCGCTGCCGGTATTGTAGATGCGCAAAACAATCTTGTCGGCTTTATTTCAGACGGGGATCTGCGGCGTCATATGAGCAGCAACCTGCTGGAAAAATCGCCTGCGGAAATCATGTCCAAAAATCCTTTTTCCCTCTCTCCAGACTGTCTGGCCGCAAAGGCCCTTGCCCTGCTTAACGAACGCAAAATAAGCAGCTCGTTTGTGCTTAACAATGGCAAAATAGTAGGGTTCATCCACTTGCACGACTTAATCTGAGACCCTGCATAACCCGCTTGGCATACTGCCTGAATATTCTGAAATCGTATCCGACCAGGTATTCTTTTCCTGCTGTTGCAAAACAAGCTTTCTTCCCATCTTCAGAACTCACAGGCTGTCTGAAACCACCATTCAGGGACAGACTGTGAAACCGGCATAACTATTTTACAGCACTGCATTTGTCTGGTTCGCAAGCATCATTCCATCCGCTAAACATGGATCCCACGCTATGCTGATGAAACATATGGCACAGCAAAAGGT
>CAVJEZ010000264.1:0-2483 GCA_963648625.1 Odoribacter splanchnicus | reverse complement strand
CTTATGGGATGCTCCTGCTGGGGCGACGAGGATGTCGAACTGCAGGACGACTTCCAGGCAGTCTTTGACTCCATCGGCGACATGGGCCTCACCGGCAAAAAGGTTGCCGCCTTTGCTTCCGGCGACTCTTCCTACACCCATTTCTGCGGTTCAGTGGAAGCTATCGAGGAAGCTGCCAAGGATGCCGGTGCCACCATCATCGCCGGTGGCCTCAAAGTAGAGGGCGATGCCTCTGCAGCTCCCTCTGAAATCGAGGAATTTGCAAGCGCCGTTGCCGCCTCCCTCTAGGAGTACGGCCACAAGGACGTTTTAAAATCGTTTTAAGACGTAACGCGTTTATTCTGCCCTGCCCTAAGGCTGTTCCTGACGGCCTCAGGGCACAAGCCTTCCCATCCGGCCATTCTCTCTTCCCCGTTCGTTCCCATCCGGCAAAGGAGAAAGCGTTTGGGAGGGCTTTTTTGCAGGCAGTGCCGGCAGGTTTTGCAGGATTAGCGGCTTTCCTTCCAGAGGCTGACCAGCCTTGTGATCTCTTCCTTTGCCAGATAGCGCTGGTTGCTGCTGCCGCGGTATTCAAGGTCAAGATCGCGCAGTTCTTCGATGTACGGCCCGTCTACAAGGTAGTCGAGCTCGCTGACAAGATCCGTTACGGCAGGGTCGCTGATGCCTCTTTCCAGCAGCTCTTCCAGGGTATAGCCGGAAAAGGCCATCACGTTTTTGCCCAGTTTGTGCACTTCCCTGGCAAGCCACAAAAGGGGCTCTGGCTGCAGAAATGGCTCGCCTCCTGAAAAGGTGATGCCTGAAAGCAATGGGTCGCTGCAAAACTGCTCAAGAAGGGCATTGGCAGTGGTCAGCGTGCCCTGGTCCAGGGCATGCGTCTGCGGATTATGGCATCCCTTGCAGTTGCGCAGGCACCCCTGAGTAAAGACAGTCATGCGCAGGCCTGGCCCGTCCACAATGCTGTCCTCTTCTATGCCGGCAATACGCAGTGTCAGATCCATAACAGGCTTCCTCCGGAACAAGGCGGGGCGCTGTTTCATGCGGCAGATGAACCCGGCACCTCATTAAGAATACTATGCCAATACGTGCACACTATATCCGCTAAGCCCCTGCAGGGCAATTTGTCACGGCAGCATATTTGCTGAACCCTGCGGCCAGCATAAGCATTGCAGGCCGCAAAGAAACAAGGGAGTATCCACCTTGAAAAAATCAGAACTTGTAAAGAAGGTTGCACTGGAAACAGGCATGTCCCAGGCAGATGCAGCCAAAGCAGTACAGGCCATTATTGCTGCAGTCTCTGACTGCCTCATTAGCGGCGATTCCATCACCATACAGGGCTTTGGCACCTTCAAGCTCTCAGAGCACAAGGAGCGCAAGGGCCGCAATCCCTCCACCGGCGAGGTCATGACCATCCCGGCGAGGCAGGTCGCAAAGTTTTCTCCCGGCAAGGAGCTCAGCGCCCTTATACAGGGCGAGGACCAGGGAAAATAGCTTAAAGAACGCACAAGCATCCTCCCCCTGAAGGACAGGACGGCACAAGCCCATGCGGCGAAGCCTCCTGTCCTTTTTTGCATCGTTTTCTTTTCTGCATCCTTTTGACAGGCAGTATGAGAGCCGGATGTGAGCAGGATGTAAGCAGGATGAGAGAATCAGGCAGGTTTTAAGAAGAAATGCCCCTGTTGATCATTGCCCTGCCGGCCTACCCTGTCAGCATGTACTGCACCGCCCAAACGTCAGAAGAGGCCCGGCACTGCGTCCAGGCCTTGTGAAGACAATCCGTGAGGAGAAAGCATGAAAAGACTTGCTGTTTGTGCCATGGCTTGCGCCCTGCTCACTGCCTGCCTTGTATCAAAGCCGGCCTTGGCTTCGGATGCCGCCCCGGATGCTGCTGCCACGCAGGCAAAGGAGAAAATCATGACTGAGCAAAAACTGGGACCGTTCCCCTTAGGCCAGGAAAACACGGCCTATGCAAAGTACTTTATCGGCAAAAGCTACCTTCAGCCCCTGACATCTGAAGGGTTGCCCATTTCCAACGTGACCTTTGAGCCAGGCTGCCGCAACAACTGGCACATCCACCACGCTGCAAAGGGCGGCGGCCAGATTTTGCTCTGCACGGCAGGCAAAGGCTGGTACCAGGAATGGGGCAAGCCTGCCCAGGCACTGAAGGAAGGCGACTCCGTCGTCATTCCTGCCGGCGTAAAGCACTGGCACGGGGCGCAGAAGGACAGCTGGTTTGTGCATATTGCCATTGCCGTGCCAGGCGAAGGCACCAGCAACGAATGGCTGGAACCGGTCACTGACGAGGAGTACGCAAAGCTTAAGTAAGGCAGCATACAAAAAGTACCGCAGGGCCTCCTGGAAACGGGGGGCCTTTTTTTGTATGCATTTCCCTTGTTCCAAAGTGCACAAACTGCCGTTCTGCACCCGTCTCCTGTGGCGTCTGCATGAAAAATAAAAAAAAGTGCTTCCCCGTTGCCTAGGGAACA
>CAVJEZ010000263.1:0-2486 GCA_963648625.1 Odoribacter splanchnicus | reverse complement strand
AATTATGAAGGCCTGCGCCCTGAATCCTTTGCCTCAAATCTGTTCCCTGCAAGAACTGGGCACAAGCCTTAGGACACGCTTCAACTCACCTGCTGATGCCATACCGGCTGCCAGGCGGACAGCACGCTGAACCACTGCCAGTGGGCAGGAAAAACAGGCACAATCCCTGCCCTGCCGTACTTGCGGCATTCCCTGTAAGGGCATATTTCAGGGGACAGCAGAAAAGCTGCATGTTTCACGGGTATGTTTCACGTGAAACATTTCAGATCCCTTCCCCACGGGAGCATGCTGCAGGGACACTGTACGGCGTCCTGCAAGCTTGCCAGCCCTGCCCGTCTCCCGCTTCTGTCACAAAATCCGGGGCTCGAACAAACAATTTTGAAAGCCAGGCAATTTTGCCCGAGGTACACCATGACAACAAAAACTCCGCTGCCACGGCCCGAGGATGTCGAGGGCTATCCTGACAATGACAAGGCTGTAATGGTCAATGCCCGTGGCAAAATCAGGGTAGTTGAACGCAAATATTACTGGGACAAAGAGAAAGGTCGCGGCCTGGAAAAACGCGTGTACCTGGGCTATGTCGTGGACGGCAAATATTACTGCAACGCAAGCTACAAGAAAAAATTCGACCGCACCGGAGCTCTCAGGTCTGAAAAGTCCGCTCCTGAAAAGGTGAAGAACGACCGTAGCAAAGCAGGTTCGCCCAAACAGCCACAACACAGGGCTGAAGCCCAGCCCAGTCTTATCCGTATTTTGCGGGCAGGCCCGGTGCCTCTTTTTTACGAAGTTGCCAGGGATACAGGTCTGATTGAAGATTTGAACAATGCCTTTGGCGAAACAGATGCAAGCCTCATACTCTCCATGGCTTTCAACTGGCTTATCTCAGACAACCATTCCCCCTATCATTTCAAATACAGCAAGAACAACATACTGTATCCTTTCAGGGAGGACATCTCAGACAGGATGATGGCCATCTTCCTGCAGCAGTTTGCCAAATACCCTTCGCTGGTTGATGAATTCTTTCAAGCCCGGCTGAAGCGCCTTCAAGAAAAGGAGCTGATAGCCTTTGACGCCACCCGGATTGCCTGCGAACCCCAATACTATGGCGAACAGGACCTGCTCTTTATGGAAGACTATGAACCGGAAAAGGCAAAAGTAGTTCTCCTCCTGAGCCGGAAAACAAACATGCCTGTCCTCTTCAGAATACTGCCTCACTATAGCGATATTGCCAGACAGCAGGAGCTGCTTTTTGATTTTGACGAACTGAAGCACACAGGCAAACACATATCCTATGCCTTTTTGGACAATGCCAATTTCAGCCTGGAAAACCTTGCATCCTTCATTGACCAGAAAAGAAACATCGTTATGCCGGCCAGTTATGAAGCCGGAAGCTGGATTGAGGAACTAATCAACGAGGCCAGACGCACTCCCCCGGGCGGCCCCGGCTGGGAAAGGGAAAAAGACTGCTGGTACAAGACAATCCCTGTTGACAAAGCATTTGATGACGGGAAAACCCGCAGGCTGTGGGTACATGTGTGCTGGTCAAAAAATACAAAAGACATCCTGAGCGCCCAACTGGACCTCCAGCTGAGTTTGTTTGAAGACATGTGGCCGTATGCGTGCACTGATCCGGGTAAAGCAGATGCAGACAATATTGACGGCTGCTATCTGCGAGAAAACCCTTTCATGAAATACTATGTCAAAGACAGCGGCATTCCCGGCAGGGAAGCACCCAGGCGCAATGAAGAAGCCCTTGCCATGGAAAAAGCTTGCTTTGGCTTTTTTGCCCTGACAAGCACCATGGAATGCAGTGCACCGGAAGCATTAAAGGGGTTCCATGAATATGAACCTGTCGCCGAAACCTTCAAGTCAGACCGTGAAGAAGGCCCTGATGACAAGACAGTGCTGCCACGCGCAGACACGCAGGAAGGACACATGCTCATAGCCTTTGTTGCCCTCTCAATTCTCACTCAGATAAAAAACAGGATGCAGCTTGAGACTGCCGTCACCAGGAATGGAAAAAAAGAGATTCTGCCTCCTTTGTCTGAGACATACACCTTCAGGGAATTTTGCTCGGAACTGTACGCTCCCGTTATTGCCTTCTGTACAAAAGGCATACGTTGCTGGGAAAATATAAGCGCTGACATCCATGAAATGACAGAGAGGCTGGGGTATCCCGGTCTATATAACGCCATCCCTGACTGGATTTAGCAAAAGCCTGCTCTTTCAGGGCATGCCCGCCCTTCCCTGTCATGTCATCAGGACCAGACAGCAAAAAAGACATCCCTCACGTATCTGACAGGGAAGGATGTCTTTTGGTTATATGCTGATGCCAGCCAGGACGGCCTTATGGCTTAAAATTCGTATTTGACAAGGCAGCTGCCGGAAACACCCTGCTTCTGGCCGACATAGCCCTGCACGCCGAGGTTGATGGAAAGGGGCAGGTTTTCGGAAGGCTTCATTCTGAGGCCCAGCTCGCCCATGCC
>CAVJEZ010000262.1:0-2493 GCA_963648625.1 Odoribacter splanchnicus | reverse complement strand
GTGGAAGGACTGGGATGTTCCACAGGAAGATTGTTCCATACATGCTTCTCAGGAGCATAGGCAATGCCGGATCTTTTGAAAATAACCCCTGCAAATGGCGGCTCAAGGCGGTAGACAAGGGAATCCAGCTTGTCATCCATGCGCAGATACTCTTCCATGCCCTGCAGGTCTTTCTCGTCATGATGCTGGTTGCTGAAGATGTCAGGATAGCGCTCCCTGATCATCCTTGAAAACTTCAGGGCTCCTTTGAGATTTAAGTGGTGTGTATCCACGCTGAAATCATCTCCGCCAAAGCCATGCATGTACGACCGCACTATCTCGACATTGTCATACGTTTCAGCCAAAGCTGCGAAGTACGCATCCTTCTTCTTTAGATCAGGCTGCTCCGTAACGCAGGGATGCAGGGGATGATAGACAATTTTGACTGCGATGCCTTTCTCCCTGCAAAGCGAAAGTATCTTGTTGATGTACATGACGCTCATTGGAGTTATGTCAAAAGTATTCCAGGCCTTGTTGTCATACTGGCTGAATTCTCTTGTAGTCCAGGAAAGATAGCTTCCCCTGTGCATATCTATTCTGGCAATCTCATTGCGATTGCTTTCAGTTCTGCCTTCCAGCCCCTCTTTGAGTATGGATGGCATAGCAACATTGGGCAATCCCAAAAGGCAGCTGATCCATTCCATACGGTAGTTTGGCTTTATAATGGACTTGTCATTAAGGCTGGCTGCTGTGCTTAAGAGCTCGTATTCCTCTTCAGGACGCAACAGATGCGAGCGGAAGACCTTGTCATACAGTACGATTGTATTGGTTGTCGTATTCAGATGGCAGTCAGCATAGGTGATAAAAACAGTTTTGGGATGTCCGCCATTCTCTATAAAATGCATCAGGATATAGTAGCTGATAACAGGACCAGTGGCTGATACAGCCAGGTTTAATGTATTGTAGGACAAATATTCAGGAACATATCCTGCATTGGCGACGGAATCACCAAGTATAAGGACATCATATCTCTTTAGCGCTTCTTCATTGCGCACTATTTCTCTGTCCCACACCTGATATGCGACTTCTTTGTCTGAAAAATGCAAAAGGCGGCAGTGGCTGTACCAGATAACAATCCAGACAGGGAGAAGGCATAACAAGACGGCAGCTACAAGCTTCAACACTTTCATAATTCTCCCCTTTTAAAACTGGAAATAAATGAATTCCTTGCCAGCCAGATTGGAAGCTGAAAGAACCAGTATCACAAGCAGCCAGACAAAAAGGAGAATGGAAAGCTTTGGCTCGCGCAAAAGGTGCGCCATGACAGGCACCTTCAGCTCTCTTAAAACACTTAAGACACAAAGCAGCAGCAGGGATACAATGAGCATGGTAAAGTTGTTCTGGTCAATGCCAAGCTCATAGAGCCCGCCGTTGATAAGCGGCACAGTACCCGTGTTTACTACATTCAGGCAGTGGTCAAGATACCAAAAGGACGTGGCAAGATCCTGGCAGCGGAAGAACACCCAGGCTGCCAGGACGAGCAAATAGGTCTCAAGCCTGACGAATATCTGCCAGGAGAGCGATGCCGTATCCACTTTGAAAAAGGCAAGCACCCTCTCCTTCCAAGGACGCAAAAGGGAGGCGATGACAATGTACACGCCATGCAGCCCGCCCCAGACGACAAAGTTCCAGCTGGCCCCATGCCACAGGCCGCTGGCAAGAAAGGTCACCAGGACATTGCGGTACGTTTTCAGGCGGCTGCAGCGGCTGCCGCCCAGGGATATGTACACATAGTCCTTGAGCCAGAAGCTTAAGGAAATATGCCAGCGCCGCCAGAAATCCTGGATGCTTGTAGCAAAATAGGGCTGGCGGAAGTTGTCTATAAGGCTGACGCCAAGGACTCTTCCTGCTCCTCTGGCCACAGTAGAGTAGCCCATAAAGTCGCAATAAATCTGGATGGAGAAGGCAATGGCGCCTATAATCAGCTGTACGCCGGTGAACTTGTGGCAGTTGTTGAATACAGTATCGGCTATCAGTGCACAGCGGTCCGCTATGGTCATCTTGAGAAGCAGGCCCCAGAGCATGATGAGCATACCCTCAAAGACTCTTCTTGCATCAAAGCTGTAGGTCTGTTTCAGCTGTCGTAAAAGATTGCCGCTTCGTTCAATGGGACCTGCCACAAGCTGGGGGAAGAACGACACGAAAAGCGCATAGGTTATGAAGTTTTTCTCTGCCTTCGTGTCCTTCCTGTATACATCAATGATGTAGCCTGCCGCCTGAAACGTAAAAAAAGAGATTTCCACCGGTAATACGATGTCGAATCTCGCAATATGTGCCTGTGCGTTCAAAAACGCCAGGACGGCATTGACCTGCTCAATCAGGAAGTTAGTGTATTTGTAATAGCCTAAAACAGAAAATAGTATAATAATTACAAGTAGTTGTGCTACCCCCCCCCCATTTTTATACCTACAATCAATCAGCAGGGCTCCCACATAGGTCAGCACAGTCGCAAAC
>CAVJEZ010000261.1:0-2498 GCA_963648625.1 Odoribacter splanchnicus | reverse complement strand
GGAAGAGATATTCCCCGTTGTCGATTGGCTTGTTGCCAATTCCCATGTCCGGTATGTCGCAGAGAGGCTTGTTGTGGCTGGCAACAAAGATGTCGGGACCGTCCAGCAGGTAGCCGTTGATATTGGCGGCAGGAACGGCTTCCCCGCCATCATAGATGATGCTTTTTCCCTGCCTGCCGGTGCTAAAGCCGATGATGACACAGTGTACCTGGGCCTTGCCCTTGGCCTCATTGCTCCATTTGAAGGTCCTGTAGGCAAAGTTGATATGGATGCCTTCCTTAAAGAGCTGCTTCCAGAGGATGGCAGGCTGTTCTCCCTGGGATATGGAATTGGTGGAGACCAGGGCAGCCTTGATGGCCGGGCTGGCATGCATGCAGCCTGCGGCTTTTTTGTACCAGCCTGAGACATAGTCCAGGTTGCCGGTGTTTTTCTCGCCAGGGAAGAGGGCGACAAGCTCTTCCTTCTGCTTCTTGTCCATGACCCTGGCACCCAGGAAGGGCGGATTGCCCAGGATATAGGAGAGAGCCTTTGCCGGAACGACAGTATCCCAGTCCGTGGCCAGGGCGTTGCCCTGATGGATATGGGCGCTCCTTTTTAACGGTATGCGCAGATACGGCTTGCCCAGCAGCTCTGTCAGCTGGCTGTTCATCAGGTGGTCCATGAGCCACATGCCCACCGTGGCAATCTGGCAGGGAAATTCCTCAAGCTCTATGCCGTAGAACTGGTCGACGCTCACCTTGAGCAGCATGGCCGGATCCAGCACCAGGGCATTGCTGTCCTTTTTCATCTGCAAAATGGCATATTCAAGCTTTCTCAGCTCCCTGTAGGCGATGATGAGGAAGTTGCCGCAGCCGCAGGCAGGATCAAGAAACTTAAGGGATGCTATTTTGGTATGGAAGGCATCAAGATTTGCAGGCACGGCCTTGACGCTTTCAAATTCTGCCCAGAGCCCGTCCATGAAGAGGGGGTTGATGACCTTCAGGATGTTTTCCTCGGAAGTATAGTGGGCCCCCATGTCGTGGCGCAGCTTCTTGTCCATGACGCCCTGGAACATTGATCCGAAGATGGCCGGGGAGATATGCGACCAGTCAAAATGGCCGGCGTCTATGAGCGTCTGGCGCATCCTGGCATCAAAGCCTGCCTGGGGCAGAGTCTCGGCAAAGAGGCCGCCGTTGATATAGGTGAACTGAAGGACGTCAGGGGAGAGGTATTTCCTTTTCTTTCTCTCCTCAAGCGGCATGTTCAGCACTTCAAAGAGGCTGGCCAGCCTCTGGGCCAGATCCGAGCCGTCTTCCTTTGAGTTTTCCACGTAGTTGAGGAAGGCGTCCTTGGGGAAAATGAAGGTGTCGTCGGCAAAAAGGCAGAAAAGCAGGCGTACCAGGTAGACCTGCAGATGGTGGCCTGTATAGCCGACGTCCTCCATGGCGTTGTGCAGCCTGGCCATTTTTTCTGAGGCCTGCACATTGACTTCTGTCTGGTCCTCATAGGTGCGGGCAGTCTCATAGCCGGCAAGCCCGGCAAAGAGGCGCACCTTTTTGGCCAGGGCCTTTGTCCTGAATTTTGTCTGCCTGTCTTTTGAGCCGGCCTTGCTGCCGCCGCTGCCGGCTGCCCTGCTGTAGATCCAGATATTCTCAAAGTCGCAGACCATGAGCAGATCGGGCATGTCCTCTGCCTTGAGATGGACGACATATTCCTTGAGCTGCGCATAGGCCTTTTTGAGGTCCTTGCCCTTTGACTTCATCTCAATGGCAATTTTTTTAGGCCAGAGATAGTCGATGTAGCCGTTGGCCTGCGCATCGTCCATGCCGACGCGGTATTCAAAGGTGCCAACTGCCTGTGCGTCATGGACGCCAAAGACATGCAGCAGTTCATGGATAAAGCTTTGTGACTCGGCTTCTTCCCTGCCGTCTGCCTTTTCCCACTTCTGGCTGAATGCCTGTGCCCTCTTGGTAATGTCTGACCAGTTAAGCGGCATGCTGTCTCCTGCTGTCCCCTTATGCTTTCGTAAGTGCCCTGCTGTCTCCTGCGTGCCCGGCGGCTTTAGTACGGCAGCTCAAAGTCAGGATCCGTGAGCGGCGGCAGGGGCCTTCCCTCATCCTTTGCCTTCTGCCTTTTTTCCCACCAGGCGGCATGCCGGGCGATGATGCTGCAGATGAGCCTGTGCTCTGCATGGCCTGATCCCTTGATTGTCATGGGCGGGAAAAAGCGCATGTAGACGTCCTTTTGCGGGCATATGGGGCCAAGCTCCCTGACAAGGCTTCCCTGTCCCCAGCAGTCAGTCTTAAGTGCCAGCGGGATGACAGGCACGCCGGCCTTGCGGGCCAGCTTGATGCCTATGGTATTGAAATGGCTTTCGTCAAAGTGAACTGACCTGGTATGCTGCGGAAAGACAACGACGGATATGCCTTTTGCAAGCCTGTCGCATCCTTCCCTGAGCACCGTAGCCAGATCCTCGCGCGGATTTTTGCGGTCAACGACAACAGGATTGTAGGCAGCCA
>CAVJEZ010000260.1:0-2507 GCA_963648625.1 Odoribacter splanchnicus | reverse complement strand
GTATAAAACGCCTATTAAAATGGCATGATTGTACAGAAACAGTAAAAGTAAATAATAATATAGGAAAAAAACGATGGACTACAGAAAGTATAGCCCGAGATCAATTGTTTTTACAGTTGCTCAATGAGGCCCCCATGCAAGAAGCCTAAGTGTATATTTTTCGACTTTCCGGATATACAGCATCAATGATGTCAGGAGCTGTCTTCAAAAGGATATCGCAGGGCAGCCTGCGGAGAGAGTTCGTGCCGGCAGGCCGGGAAGCGGAGGCTTTGTCCTGCCTGAAGAACACTTTCTGCCGGCCTCGTCAAAGACCGGTAAAATATACGTAAGTTGTTGAAATTATTGAATTTTCGGGGGGGGGTAGCGCGTAGAGCAAAAAGACAGACAGGCTTTTTTAGCAGCCTTACTGCCTTCTTGTCATACAATACTGTGTATAAGGGGATGCTCATACATACTGCTCCTATACTTCTCTTATACCTCTCCTGAACTGCCTTATTGCATGAGTGCCGCTCATCTTGTCAATGCGCCTGTGTGCTTTTGCCTTGACGCAGGCCGGCTTTTTGCCGGACAATACGTGCAAAAGAACAGCCTTCCTGTTTCTGTCATAATGGAGGTATCCCATGAACAGACGTCTCTTTCTTGGCAGCAGTGCAGCCTTTGCCATTGCACTGGGTTCCCTGTCCGCCGTCTCAGCACAGGCCGGGGAAAAAGCGCATAGCGGCAGCGATGTCACGGACAGCGGCTCTCATGCACAGCAGAACCAGGCAGAAAAGGCCGACGGCAAGGTCGTTTCCCTGCCGCCAGTCGGGAAGAATGGCGGGAAGCCGCTTATGCAGTGCCTGGTGATGCGCCGCTCAGACCATATGCCTGGCAGCGGTACGCTTACCCAGGCAGAACTTGGAGGCCTTCTCTTCAGCGCCCTTGGCGTGACCTCCGAAGACGGCAAGCTTGTGGTGCCGACAGCCCTGAACAAGCGCAAGCTTGCCCTCTATGCCGTGCTGCAGGACGGCGTCTGGCAGTATCTGCCGGAAAAGCATGCCATACAGCGCGTGCTTATGGGCGACCACAGGGCCAGGTTTGACGGATCTGCCTGCATCCTCCTCTATGCAGCCCCCGCAGATGAGAAGTTTTCTGCCATGCATGTGGGCTCCATGTACCAGAATGCAGGCCTCTTCTGCGCCTCAGCCGGCCTTAAAAACTGTGTCAAGTACCAGAGATGCCGTGCCCTGGACAAGGAGCTTCCCCTGCCCGAAGGCTGGGAAACTTTCATCTCCCAGTCCGTAGGAAAGTAACGCCCTGTTTATAAGCCGCCCTTTTAAGCCGGCTTATGAACAAAAGTGCAGGATACAGCGTATGGCATGCAGCCGGGATTTTCTTTCAGCTCTTCTGGATGGGAATGAGTTTTCCCGCCAGATGACAGGGCATACTGTCCTGCCGGAAGAGCAGGCATGTTATGCCGCAACAAGGCGTCCCCTGCCCAAGGCCATCGCCGATATCCTGAAAGTGCTTGGCGCTGACAGCCTCTACTCCCATCAGGCCCAGGCCATGGACCATATCAGGGCAGGGCACGATGTCGTTGTGACAACGCCCACGGCATCTGGCAAGACCTTTATTTACAACCTGCCTTTTCTGGAACGCCGCCTGCAGGATCCGGAAGCCACTGCCATCTACCTCTTTCCCTTAAAGGCCCTGGCCCAGGACCAGAAAAACATCCTGGAAAGCCTGACCAGGCACTGGCCCGAGCATGCCAGGCCGCCTGTTGCCCTGTACGACGGCGACACGCCCCAGCATGAGCGTGCAAAAATACGCAAAAATCCGCCGGCAGTGCTCATTACCAACCCTGAGATGCTGCATCTGGGGATACTGCCGTATCATGAGCGCTGGACAACCTTTCTGGCATCGCTGGCCTTTGTGGTGCTGGACGAGGCCCATATCTACAGGGGCGTCTTCGGGGCGCATATGGCAGGCGTTTTGCGGCGCCTTGACCGCATCCTTGCCCGCTACAATGCCCGCCCGGCCCATGTGCTCTGCACGGCCACGCTGGGCAACCCGGGTGAGCTGGGCAAGCTCCTGCTGGGCCTTGAAAAGGAGCCTGCCGTTATTTCCAAGTCCGGCGCGCCTAAGGGCGTTCGGCACATGGTCTTCATGAACCCTGACACCAGCCCGTCCACGCTGGCCATAAAACTGTTGTGCCAGTCCATGGGCAGGGGCCTGAGGACCATAGTCTACTGCCGCTCCAGGCGCATGACAGAGCTTATTGCCATCTGGGCCTCAAAGCAGTCCAAAAGGGTGTCTGACCGCATTTCCGCATACAGGGCAGGCTATCTTCCCGAGGAGCGGCGGCAGATCGAGGCCCGCATGGCTTCTGGCGAGCTGCTGGCTGTCGTGAGCACCAGCGCCCTTGAGCTTGGCATTGACATAGGGAACCTGGATGTCTGCATCCTGGTCGGCTATCCTGGCAGCATCATGTCCACCATGCAGCGCGGCGGGCGCGTGGGGCGCAAGGG
>CAVJEZ010000259.1:0-2509 GCA_963648625.1 Odoribacter splanchnicus | reverse complement strand
TGCCATTCTGTGCCAGAGAATTCTGCCAGTGCCTTTATAAGGGCCTGTGTGCCGTTTTTCCCGTACCCGTTTGCCTGCATATGGCGGTAGAACCTGTCAGCCAGTTCGGCTCCGGGCAGGACAATCTTCATAAAGCGGCACTGGTCAAGTACAAGGCCCAGATCCTTGACGAAATGATCGATGAAAAAGCCGGGATCATCGTCGCCGTCCATCATGCGGCTTCCCAGCGTGGCCATGGCTGTGGAGCCTGCCGCTCCCTTTACCACCAGGGAATGCCACTGGCGCACGTCAAGCCCTGCCTTTGCGGCAAAGAGCAGCGATTCGCAGACGCTGAACATGACGCCGGCAATGGCTACCTGGTTGGCCAGCTTTGCCTTCTGTCCCATGCCTGCCTCGCCGCAGTACATCATGCTTTTTCCCATACAGCCTAAGATGGGCAGGATGGTTTCATAGGCCTTTTTGTCACCGCCGGCAAAAATGGACAGCGTGGCATTGCGAGCGCCTACGTCGCCGCCTGTCACAGGGGCGTCCAGGACGAAAATGCCTTTTTTCTCTCCGGCTTCGGCAAAGCTGGAAGCAAGGAAGGGGCTGGATGTGGTCATGTCGCAGATGATGCCGCCTTCTTTCATGTGGGGAATGAGGCCGTTAGCCTCGTCCTTCATGACAGACCAGACGTCTGACGGCATCCCGACAATGGTAAAGACAACATCGGAATTTTCTGCCACTTCGCGTATGGAGGAAGCAAGCCTTGCCCCTTTCTGGCACAGGGGCTCGGCCTTGCTGGCTGTCCTGTTGTAGACGATCAGCTGGTAGCCGGCATCAATAAGGTGGTCAGCCATGGCGGCGCCCATGACGCCTGTGCCAACCCATCCTATGCGGGGCAGGGAAGATTTTGCATTTTTTGTCATTGTGTACTCCTTCTCTGCAGGGGCAGAGTGCATGTAGGCAGATGGCATTGCCTTGTATCTTGCTGTGACGTGATAGGCTCTGTACAGCCTGCTTGCTATCTTTCTGCAGCCAGCTCTTTCAGCAGGGCCTCCTGGCTGAGGGGCCTGTTGTCCAGCAGGGCGTCATAATGCTTTCTGACAAGCTTCAGCACGCGGCTCATGCGCGTGTTGTAGCGGTCGTTGCCGCGGTAGAGCGCTTCCAGGACCTGGAAGCTGGCTGCAACATCGTTGCTGTCAAGCCGGCTTATATCCTTCATTTCATCAATATAGGAGGCTGTCGTTTCCTTCAGCAGGGCCGTATTGGCAGCCAGTTCCTGCTCCTTGGCCTTTTTCTTCTTCAGCCATTCTTTTTGCTTGCCCTGGGCAGCTTTTTCCAGGGCCATATTGATGGCCTTAAGTTCCAGATTTTCTATAATAAAAGACTTATGGTTGATATTGCGCATGACTTCCAGAAGCATGGCGCACTGCTGTATCTGGTTGCAGGCCTTGTTTGCCCGTTCCTGGTTCTGGACAATGTTGCTTCTGGCAAGCTCGGAACGCAGGTAGACAAGGTGGCTTAAAAGCACGGGATCTGTTGTCTTCCTGATGAGCCGGTTCAGTTCTCCCATGGGCGTTGAGGCGGCTGCCTCATTGCTTGTGTCCTGGGCCTCTGTCTGGCCGCTCATCCTGTTGTATTCCTCTTCAAGGCGCAGCATGCGGTCGCCTTCAGGCGTATTGATGCCGGATATGACAGGCCTGAAGCCTAAGTCTGCAGCCTTGGTGGATCCTTTCTTGGTAAAAAGGGCAAATTCCTCGCGGCTGCCGGGATAGAGCTCCTGTTCCTTTTCGTCAAAGGCGCCGCCCTTGCGCACAAAGCCGCCTGCCGATCCCTGCAGCCTGCCGCCTGAAGTGAAGCGGAAGGCGTCCAGTGTCATTTCGGCAACATTGCCGGCAGTATCGTATATCCCTAAGGGATTGGGCTCCTTTGAGCCTATAGAGGCAGGCGCTGTCGTTCCGAAGACTGCGTAGTCAGACATGCTTTTCCCTTCGTCCATATGGAAGAAGGGCTGCTGGCGGTAGTTGGTTGACTCAAACTGCCCGCCGTGGGCGGCATATTCCCATTCGGCCTCGGTAGGCAGGCGCACAAAGCCCGTATTGCGGGAATCCTGGTAGAAGCCAGGCAGCATGTCCGGATGGTTGGCAATGAGCCAGTCCGTATACCTGGCAGTAAAGGCCATGGCATCGTACCAGCTGATGTTGCTCACAGGCAGGCTGTCATCATTGTTCCTTGCCAGCTCCTTTGCCTCGTCTTCCATGACGGCCCTGTATTGCAGCCTTGTCACTTCATATTTGGCAATGAGGTAGTAGAAGAACGATCCTGTGGCATCGCCTGGCAGGCTTTTTTTCCAGCTCTCCGGGATGTCCCTGTCGCTGAACGGGGCCGAGAGCCTGGCACGGTAGCCTGACTCTGTGGCGGAAAGGTCTTCATCCGCAGACGTCCCTGTCGTGCCCATGGTTGTCTCAAGGGATCGCAAAAGGCTGTGGGAAGGGACAGCCACGACCCTGAATGCCATGGAAAGGCC
>CAVJEZ010000258.1:0-2534 GCA_963648625.1 Odoribacter splanchnicus | reverse complement strand
ACGTGTTCCTGCCAACATTGCTGAGGAAATCAAGAGCGCCCGCGCCTAGTTTCTTTTAGCAAGCGCAAAGCGATTCTGTCAGGGCGGCATCCTCATTGCAGGCATGCCGCCCTTTTTTCGATATGTACGAAGTTTACGGAGACAGCAATGCAGACAAATGATTTGCCCCAGGGCTTTATGGCCGGGGCAGCTCAGGCCGGCTTCAAGGCCAAGGACAGGGATGACCTTGGCCTCATCTTCTCTACATGCGATGCAGTGGCAGCCGGCGTTTTCACGACCAATGTTTTCAAGGCGGCCCCTGTCCTGGCCTGCCAGGAAATTCTGAAAAATCACACAACAGCCAGGGCCATTGTTGCCAATTCAGGCCAGGCCAATGCCTGCACCGGCGAGGAAGGCCTTAAAAACTGCCATGAAACCCAGAAAATGGTTGCCGAGAGGCTTGGCATTGATCCGGATGCAGTCCTGACCATGTCCACCGGCGTCATAGGCGACCAGCTCAAGATGGACAAGTGGACCGATGCTGTCCCTGATCTTGTCGCAAGCCTGGGCAGCCGTGATGCGGAAGGCTTTACCAGGGCCTTTATGACCACGGATGCCTTCCCCAAGTTTGCCTCTAAGGATATTAAATTGTCCGGCGGTACAGTCCGTCTCACAACCATGGCCAAGGGGGCCGGCATGATCTGCCCCAACATGGCCACCATGCTCTGCGTCTGCCTCACCGATGCCGTCGTGGAGCCTGAAGGCTGGCAGGCGCTTTTTGCCAGGTGTGCAGACAAAACGTTCAACCGCGTAAGCGTTGACGGCGATACCTCGACTAATGACACCATCCTGGCCCTGGCCAACGGCGCCTCTGCAGTTTCCATTGCCTCACCGGAAGATGCAGCCATCTTTGAAAAGGAACTGACAGATATCCTGAGGACAACTGCCCATATGCTGGTCAAGGACGGGGAAGGTGCCACAAAGGTCATGCACATCCATGTGCAGGGTGCCGATTCTGATGCCGATGCCGAACAGATTGCCCGTACAGTGGGCCATTCCCAGCTGGTAAAGACAGCCATCTACGGCAGAGATGCCAACTGGGGCCGCATCGTGGCAGCCATAGGGCGCAGCGGCGTGCACATGCGTCCTGAGGATGTCTCAGTCTCCTTGTGCGGCGTTGCTCTCTTCCGCAACGGGCAGCCCCTTGGCGGCAACTTTGACGCCCAGCTTGAAGGGCCCTTGCAGAATGAAGACATTCCTATTGAAATCAGTGTGGGCAAGGGACCTGGAAGTTATCTGCTTGAGGCCTCTGACTTAAGCATAGGCTACGTCAAGCTGAATTCCGATTACCGCTCCTAAAACCAGCACAATACCGCAAAGACAATCCGTCTTTACATCCTGAAAGTCGGGAAATGTTCACCCAGGCGTATAGGGCATGCTGAGATAACAACGAACAAGCTCAAATAACTCCATGAAATTTTAATCTTTTGTGGAGTTTTTTCTTGACAAAAATTTGAGTGTATATTAAGATTTATATACACTCAATTTAAGGAGGCTTATCATGCAAAATACCGATTTCCCCATTAAAGAACGTCTAGTTTGGGTCACGAATAGGGAAACTGGGGTCAAGTATCAAGAACTCAGGAGATATCAATATGATCCGGAGCGGAAATACAATCGACAGTTGAGTGGCGTAAGAACGGGTTATAAACTTATGCCTGGTGAGGATACACCAGTACGCAGCAGGCCCAAGCAGAAGAGGGAAAATGTTGTAAAAACAGACCTCGGGTCAAATACTCCAAACACGGAAAATAATGAGACAGCGCCTGCCAGCACGAATGAATCTACTACTGCATCTCGTCGGAACACCGGAGCTGCTGAAATACTTGACTGGGCAGTGTCGCAGTCAAAACTGTCCGAAGCTCTTTATAAAGCATATGACAAAACAACAGCGGAAAAAATTCTTTCAGTAGCTTATTTTATGGTGCAGACAGGAGATACTACAAAAAAGATAGATGACTGGATGCTTATGCATGATGTCCCATACAGGGAAGGATTGTCTGCTGACAGTTGTTATGATCTGTTTGAGCAACTTGGTCATGACGAATCAGGAATGCAGACACTATTCAGAGTGCTGGGAAATTTGACTGAAAAAGGACCTGTCCTGGCGTTTGATTCTACTACAGTATCTACCTATTCGGAATCGGGCCTCAAGGAAACTGTCAGACAGGGATACAATAAAGCTGGCGATGGGTTAGATACCTTTAAGTTATTGAGCTTTTTCTCCTTAAATAATGAACTTCCCATATCTTTTGAAATTCAGCCAGGTAATCTTCCAGATATTTCATCAGTGATTAATTCTCTTACACGCATAGAAAGCTACGGGTTAAAAAAGCCAACTCTAATTGCTGATAATGGTTTCTTTAGTCGAGCAAATGTATGCGAGTTTTGCCGTTCGCATATAGGTTTTATTATGCGAGCAACATTAGATGATAAATGGATTTATAAAAATCTTGATGAGATTATTGATTCTAACAAATCATTAAGTCTTAGGG
>CAVJEZ010000257.1:0-2576 GCA_963648625.1 Odoribacter splanchnicus | reverse complement strand
GTACTGCATTTGGATAGAGAAGGAACAGGTCATGGAAGTTACCCGCCGAGAGTGTGCCAATGCCATACGAACCCTTGCTATTGATGCCATAGACAAAGCCAATTCCGGCCATCCTGGCGCCCCGCTGGGCATGGCCGACATGGCTGAGGCCTTATGGCGCCACAATTTGCGCCACAACCCCGCCAATCCGGACTGGACTGACCGCGACCGCTTTGTGCTGTCCAACGGACATGCCTCCATGCTGCTCTATTCCCTACTGCATCTGACAGGGTATGACTTAAGCCTTGACGATTTGCGCAACTTCCGCCAGTGGGCATCGCGCACACCCGGACATCCCGAACACGGGCACACCAAGGGCGTTGATATCACGACAGGACCTCTTGGATCCGGCATTGCCTCTGCAGTGGGCATGGCTCTGGCCGAAGCCTGCCTTGCCAAGGAATTCAACCGTCCCGGACACGAAATCGTCAATCATCACACCTATGTTTTTCTTGGCGACGGCTGCCTCATGGAAGGCGTCAGCAACGAGGCCTGTTCCCTGGCAGGCACCTGGAAACTGGGCAAGCTTATAGCCTTGTACGATGACAATGGTATCTCCATCGACGGTAAGGTGGAAGGCTGGTTCTCAGAAGATGTCAGGGCTCGCTACCTGGCTCTCAACTGGCAGGTCATAGGCCCCATTGACGGCCATGATGCCGATGCTCTGGACAAGGCCATAGCCTGTGCCAAAGCCGACACTGAACGCCCCAGCCTCATCATCTGCCGCACACACATAGGCTTTGGCTCCCCAAGGCAGGATTCCGAAAAATGCCATGGTTCCCCGCTCGGACCTGAAATGGCGGAACAGACCAAGGAAACCCTGGGTTGCAAGGCAGAGCCTTTCTTTGTCTCCGATGCTGTCAGGGCTGCCTGGGATGCCAGAAAGGCTGGTGCAAAGCTTGAAGCAGACTGGAACGCATCCTTTGATGCCTACAAAAAAGCCTATCCTGAGCTTGCAAAGGAATTTGCCCGCCGTATGGCCGGAAAGCTTCCTGAAGCCATGGACAAGGCTCTCGCATCCTTCCTGGCCGAAGCCCGCTCGGCAAAGGCCAAGGTTGCCACCCGTGTTGCTTCCAAGAATGTTCTTTCAGCCCTGGTTCCCGCCATTCCCGAACTGATGGGCGGATCTGCAGATCTTTCCGGATCCGTGGGCACCAAGACGCCCTCTTCTGTCATCATGAATCCCGCTGACTACAGCGGCAACTACATCTGCTACGGTGTGCGCGAATTCGGTATGGGCTGCATTATGAACGGCATGGCCGTCCATGGCGGTCTTATTCCCTATGCCGGCACCTTCATGGTCTTTTCTGACTATGCCAAGCACGCCATACGCCTGGCCAGCCTTATGAACCTTAAAGTCTGCTGGGTGCTGACACATGACTCCTACGCCGTGGGCGAGGATGGTCCCACCCATCAGCCGGTAGAGCAGCTTGTCATGCTGCGTTCCATCCCTGGCTGCAAGGTATGGCGTCCCTGTGACAGCGAAGAATGTGCCTATGCCTGGCAGTTTGCCCTTAAAAACAATGGTCCTACCTGCCTCTCCCTGTCACGCCAGGGCCTGCCCTATGTTGAAAAGGCTGAAAATGCCGGCATAGAAAAAGGCGGCTATATCGTAAAAGACTGTGCAGGCGAGCCGCAGATACTGCTCATGGCAACAGGTTCAGAAGTGAGCCTCTGCCTTGAGGCAGCCGCAAAACTGGCAGAAGACGGCGTTCAGGTCCGTGTCATTTCCATGCCCTGTTGCGAGCTCTTTGATAAACAGGATGCAGCCTACAAGGAAAAGGTTATGCCCAGGGCTGTCCGCGCCCGTCTGGCTGTAGAAGCAGCCTGGCCTGAATACTGGCGCCGCTACGTGGGCCTTGACGGCGACGTTATCGGCATGGATCATTTTGGTGCTTCTGCTCCTGGTAGCGTCCTGGCAAAGGAATTCGGCTTTACTGCCGAAAATGTTGTCACAAGGGCAAAGGCACTGCTTGGCTGATTCTTGATTTTTGCCTGACTTACTGTCCTGCCTTCCTTTCATAAAAATGATACAGGGCAGGACAGATATCTGTTTTACGTACTGTACTATTAGGAGGCTATGATATGCCCATCCGGAGAATGACGGACATGGATCTGAACGGCAAGAGAGTAGTTATCCGTGAAGATCTGAACGTTCCCCTTAAAAATGGTAAAATCTCCAACGACAAACGCATCAGGGCCGCTCTGCCGACTATCCAGCTGGCTCTGAAAAAGGGCGCAGGCGTAATAATCCTGTCGCATCTGGGTCGCCCCAAGGAAGGCGTCTTTGAGGAAGAATTCTCACTGGCTCCTGTGGCCAGCAGGCTGAGCGAATGCTTAGGCGTGCATGTCATGCTGACCAGGGATTTTGAGACAGCCGAGAAAGTGCGTCCTGGCGGCGTGGTTCTCTTTGAAAACGTGCGCATGCTTAAGGGCGAAAAGGCCAACGATCCTGAGCTTGCCGCCAAGCTGGCCGGCATGGGCGATGTGTACTGCATGGATGCCTTTGCTACGGCCCACAGGGCCCAGGCCTCTAC
>CAVJEZ010000256.1:0-2603 GCA_963648625.1 Odoribacter splanchnicus | reverse complement strand
CTTCGACCCCTTGAACCCCATTCAAGTGCGCTCCCAGACTGCGCTACATCCCGACGCAAGAAAGGTGTATACGCCTGGGCAGTGCCTCTGTCAACAAAAGAATGGCCTTTTTTTCAAAATCGTCACAGCCCCGTATGCTGCCTCATACAAAGCTGCCGCATGAAGGGCCTGCAGCCAGCATTTGTCTTTCCTTGTGAGACAGGCTATTGCATGGGCATTCCAAATGCGAAATCGCACAAGGCCTGTTTTTTGAGCCTGGCAGACAGGCCAGGGCAGGCCCGGCGAGGAGATGTCATGCTGAAAGCGCTTTTTCTGATTATCATCGTTGCCGTCATCGGCGTCCTTCTCTCAGGCATGCTGGGGCAGAAGCCCCTGCGGGGCCTGTCCCATTATCCCGGCTCCCCTGAAAGCATCCTGCTCTCGCGTGCCAAGCCGCCTGTGACCTTTGCTCTTGAGCCAGGCCTTTCCCTGCAAAAGGCAGGCTGGTGCGATGTCCATCCAGAGACCATGGAAAACATTGAAGGCGATGCCAAGATGTGGCTTGCCCTCTACCGCCACCCCAAAGGACTTGTGGTGACAGCCGTTGCCGACACCCAGGGACGCTGGGAATGGGATGCAGGGCACCATGCAGCCTACAAGCCTGTCAGAAGCCTGGAACGCCGCCCCCAGGATGCAAAGGACATCTTCTCCGTCTGGGAAACGATCACGGTTCTCGACAGGAAGCACGATCCTTTCTGCGGCTCAGGGACAACAAAGGACACGGCTTCCGGCCAGGATACAGGATCCTGCCTTGTGTACAGGGCCAAGATGATACTCGAATTCAGCAAGTGCGCCGTTTACGCCGAGTACCACGAGGATCTGCCTGAAAGCCTGGCAGCAGACATTGCCTATGAGGACCGCTACCTGACAGACTTTGCGCAGAGGGGCAGGAAAGCCTGCCAGATTAAGCGCCTCTCAAAGGAAGAAGCCTCATCCCTGGCAGAGGACATCGTGAAAATGGATGTTCTGGACAAAGGCATTTCCAGGCGAAGCCTTGCCGTATGGACAGGCAGGATGCACCGCCCCGGACGTCCCTAAAATCCAGACAGGAATCCGGCCCTGCACCGGCAGGCCTGAAGATACAGGCCCTTAGTCCTGAGAATACAAGTCATAAGGCGTCGCGTCCCAGTTGACAGGCGCCTTTTTCTTGTACTTGCGCAGCAGGACATAGATGCTGCCAGGCCCGCCATGACGGGGCTTTGCCGTGCAAAATGCCAGCACCACGCGCCTGAAAGGCTCCTGGGTGAGCCACAGCCTGAGCTTGTCGCAAAGCACCCCCACGCCACCTGGGGAATTTTTGCCGCGCCCGTGGACAATGACAAGGCAGCGCATGCCCTTTTCCCAGCAGCGCCTCATGAAGCTTCTCAGTTCCTCAAAAGAGTTTTCCACCCTGAGCCCGTGCAAATCCGTGCTTGACTCAGGACAGATGGCACCGGCTTTCAGCCTGTCCAGGATGCGCGGATCAAGGCCTGCGACGTAGCCTTCCACGTACTCATCCCTCTTGTCCACCGCAAATTCAATCTTGCCGTACAGCTGATCGTCAAGCCTGGCGCCTGCCAGTGCAGCACCCGGCGCGTCTTCCTTTGCAGGCTGTACTTCGCGGCCGCCCTGCACAGTGAGCGGCACAACGCCCTGCATGGCCTTGGCAAAGGCCCTTTCCGTGCGCGCATCCTCACCGTCCAGGAGCTGGGCCATGGTGGGCTCTGCCAAAGGCTCTGATGATAAAGACTCCTTTGGGGAATCCTGACAGCCTTCCTGTGCCGCCTTCTTTGCCTCTGCCTTAGTGTAAGGCTGGACAGGCTTTTTGCTGTTCCTGTCCTTTTTGCTGCCGCTTCCTGCGCCGTCCTTTTCCTGCAGCATTGCGGCAAAGTCATTCATCTCGGACATAGAGAATGTGCCCCCGCTGTCCTTCCGGGCACCCTTTTTTCCGCCGCCCTTCATGTCCTGGCTCACGCCGCCCATATGGCGCAGAAAAAGCTCGGAGTCGGCATCATTCTCAAAATTTGTGTCGTTCTTTTTGCGCACCATTCTTGTCTCGCGTGCGCGTTCCTCATTTTCACGGCCTGACGATCCTTTTTGTGCCAGCTTGCCTGCTTTCAGGCCGGCAAGTGCCCTGGCAAAAGGCGTGTTGGAAAAATTGTCTGACATAGCGGCCCCGCTGCATTGCATAAAAAGGTCCGCCTGAAAAACCTGCCTTTCAAATGCCCTTTTTAAGGGCTTCTTTCAAAGACTTCTTTTCAGGCAACAAAAAACGTGCTGTTCCCCGGCAAGGAGGGACAGCACGTCAGATTATTTCAAAAATTTGTCAGAAAGTTAAGCTTCTACTTCTTTGCGGCAGAGTCCTGTGCAGGAGCCGCGGGAGCAGCCGCTTCGGGCTGGGCTGCAGGCTGGGCAGGTGCCGGTGTTGCAGCCGGGGCAGGCTCCTCGATGCGCACGTTCAGCACGGCCGATTCATCAGAGGTATGCTCGCTGGTCACGTAGGTGTAGGCAAGGGATGTGGTAACAAAGATGACTGCCACAAAGGCTGTCAGCTTGGCCAGCAGGGATCCTGCGCCGGCACTGCC
>CAVJEZ010000255.1:0-2615 GCA_963648625.1 Odoribacter splanchnicus | reverse complement strand
ACCTGACCTGGCCTCCGGCTTTTTTCTTTCTTCGCGTTCCGCTCGAAAGAAAAAGATTGAAGTCGTATGCTTCGAAAAAATACCGGCACCGGTCAATGCTGACCAATGTCTCCGGAAGATTATATTTTATGACCGTGTACCAATTTTCGGCTGAATGAAAATTAGCAGACTCCAAAACTGGTGCACAAGAAAAAAATGTCAGTAATGCCTGACTGGTCCTGGCTGCCAATAAAAAGGAGGAGAAGGCCGTGCCGTTCCCCTCCCTGCACATCTGGTTTGTATTATACCTCTTGTGCATCCTGTGATTCTGTTTCCTGCTGTACAGCTTCCTCCTTTTGTGCAGCAGATGCCCTGCGGTTCCAGTAGCGTTTCTGGGCTGCCCTGACTTTTTCAGGATTGCTCCTGTTCCAAGCCCGCTTGTATTCCCTGCGGGTCTGTACTGCTTTATCCGTCATGCCAGCATCATCCTTCTGTCCTGCCGGCAGATCATCAGGGAGCTTTCCGAACCTGTACGGATACAGGCTGCAGTCAGGCAGAAAGCATAATCGTACCTCTGCTGCCTGCCCGCAGCAACAGTCCAGGCATTTTGCCCTGATGGCTTTCAACAATGGCTGTGCCATATCAGTCATATGCACCTCCGGCTGTTTTCTGTTTCTGTTGTGGAAGCTTTTCCTTTTGCTGTTTTTCCCAGGCTTCCGGTGCACGTTGTATAAAATTATCAAAACTTTTTCAAGTGCCAGATTTATTTTTATTCAGGCATCCCTCCTGCAATGCCTGCAGACCTCGCCGACACAGTCCTGAAGGCGCTTTTTTATGTCGCTCTCCCAGAAGCGCAGGACAAGCCATCCCGCTTCTGACAATTCTTTTTCAACAGCCCTGTCCCGATCGACATTGCGCCTGAGCTTTTTCTGCCAGAACTCCCTGTTTGTTGCCACCTGCTCCCCAGGATTGTCCTGATGCCCCCTGGCATGCCAGAAATCGCCGTCAGCAAAAATGACAATGCGATGCCTTGCAAGGACAATGTCCGGCTTCCCTGGCAACGTCCGGCAGTTTTTGCGGTAGCGCAGCCCGCAGTGCCACAATGCCTTGCGCAGCAGGATTTCCGGCCTGGTATCCCTGCTGCGGATACGGCTCATATTTTTATGTCTCTGCTCTCTGGTCAGAACGTCCATTGCAATCCTTTCAAGATTTCAACAGTCTTTTCCCTGTCAGGGTTTTTCAATTTCGCGAACATAAGAAATAAACTTGTAGAGTGTCCAAATCCTGTCCCGCCGGTCAGCAGGATAAGTCGCAATATACGGCTTGGGAACGACAAGAACGACGTTTTTATCATGCATTTCATCCATTTGTGCAGGGGACATTCCCTGCTGAAGTGTAAAAAGGTATTTTGGCCTGTCCCGCATGAGTTTAGACTCTGTCAGAATCTGGCGCCAGCGGTCCTTGCATGTTGTTTTCGCAGCCAGGACAGCCAGCTTATTTAGCGGAAAGGCTTTTTGCTGGTAGGCTTCCTGTGACGGAAAGATAAAATCAGGCCTGTTTTTCCCCTCTGTAATGGCCTGTGCCGAATATTTCAGGCCGTTGCCGTCAAAAATCGCCGCCAGATGATGCTCAAGGCTTTTTCCAGCCCGGCTCTTTCTCCGGTTCAGGATCTCGTTAGCTATAGTTACAAAATCCTCTACAGTCGCGAAGCCGTGTGCAACAGTCGCTCCGTAACGTGCCTCTTCTATTGCCCTGAAGATAGCATACTCAGTGTTTACCCAGTCAATTATCTTACGGTCAGGATTGGTGTAGACAAACTCCTCGTGATCATAGACCCGGTTCTGGATATCACGGGCTGCTTCTGCCATTTCTGCCGTAAACGGAAAATCCGTTTTCAGTCCGTTTATATATTCCTGTATGGCAATCTTTTCCTTTTCTTCCTGATCCTCTTCCTGAATATTTCCTGTCCTGATCAACCGGTTGGTTTCAGCCGGACTCATCCCGAATGCATCAAGGAACTCTTCAATGTCTTCTTCAGTATTCAGGACAAACCCGAGATAATCACCGGCACCACATTTTGCGAGTACAAAAAGCGCCCCCGTATAATCAGGCCGCAGGTAAGGAAAATTCTGTCCAAAATTGGTAATTCTGTACTCATTCCTTGAGCCCTGGCCGTAATAGATAAACCGGGCATTTGTTTCACTGCCGTCCTGCCACCGTATTCTTGCTCTTCTGTCTTTGTTGTTCCCTCTGATGCCTGGCTCATCAAAAATAATGGGAACTGCAGGTTTTGCAATATAAATCCCTGACTGATGTCCTCCGGTAAGTCCTGTATCATTTGCTGTCAGAAACCTGCAGTAAGCCAGGCTGCTGTTACGGACAGCCTGTATTGCCTTTTCAGTATATTCCTGCATTTATACCACCTTCTTCTGTTGCCGGACAGCAAAATCAAGCTGGGTCAGTTTTGCAGTTATCAGTCCTGCCACATCAGCCATAAGGGGAACAACTACGGAATTACCGAACTGGCGGTAAGCCTGCGTATCCGAAACCGGAATCTTAAAGGAATCAGGAAATCCCTGCAGCCTTGCACATTCACGGGGAGTCAGACGTCTGGGATTTTTTCCAGCCTGCTCAAT
>CAVJEZ010000254.1:0-2617 GCA_963648625.1 Odoribacter splanchnicus | reverse complement strand
AATAAACTTCAGCCCCTTCATCAACAGTAACTGTATTGTAGTTTGCTGAAAATTCTACCGTACTGTTCTTATCTATACTGACATCTTTCTGACAATAAACATAACCAGCTCTTACATCTCTTGTTACTGCACTGCCTTTTTGCAGGGTGATTTCGTTATTATTTGCTTCAAAAATGTAACTGACTTTTGCATTTTCTGTAGTCAGCGTACACTCAGCCAAGCCTCCAATCACATCCACTGCAGCTTTCAGCCCATTTCCCATTGTGCCAGTGTTCTTACTGGCTGAAAACGTGCCTTTTAGCTCATTACCCGACTTGGCATGGCCTATATAGATGCTTTTATACTCTTTGTTTGAGAAAGTTTCGGTGTTGTTTGAAGGATTTGTATTCTCATCCCAGTCATCTGCACCCCAGGCTGTCTGGCACGTTGCCGGGCAGGCCATAAGCAGGGCAGCAAGACATGCTGTGTACCGTAATGACATCTGGCACTCCTTAATTCCTGATTTGGTCTTTGATGTTGCTTGTAGTCTTAAGCCCGCTCCCCCAGCAGGGGGAACGGGCTTCCTTATTGCGTTTCAGCTTATGCTTTAGAATTCATACATCATGGTGCAGTTGCCGGAGATGCCCTGCTTCTGCCCCACATAGCCCTGCACGCCAAGGTTCAGGGAAAGGGGCACGCTTTGAGAGGGCCTCATGACAAGGCCAAGCTCGCCCATGCCTGAGCTCCCTTCAAAGCTGGGGGCTGCCACGGAATAACCGAAGGCCCTTGAGTTGCAGGAGCCGGAGAACTCATGCTCAAAGGCGGCACCAATGTAGGGGCTGAACCTGGCATTGCCGGCATAGCTGTATCTCACGCCCAGGCGGATCCTGTTTGAATCCATGTCGTCGTATTCAAACTTGTCGCCGGTGGTCAGGGTGTCGTCCGTGCCCTGCACCCTGGTCCAGATGTACTTGCCGTACACATCAAGGTCGTGGCCCTCGGCAATGTTCCAGATGTAGCCTAAGCCGCCGTGCAGGCTGTAGTAGGGGCTGTCCATGTCGAACTTGGCAACCCTGCCGTTCGTATCAAGCAGGTCGTTGCTGTCGTACTCGTTGTGCAGGGTGCCCATGTGGGCAGATCCTTCTGCATAGAAGTGGCCCGGACCAGTCGGCACAAAGTCCATCCTGGCCATGATGCCGCCGCCCATGTACCAGGCGTTGCCGTCGCCGTCGATGTCGGAGCGGTCGTCAAAGGAGTTGTTCGTCGTGTAGGAGCCCTTGCCGTATTCAAAGAAGGCACCCACGCCCAGGCTGCCTGCACCTGTCTTAAAGCCGGAGCCTAAGCCTGCCACAAGCGAGACCGAGCTTACATCGACATGGGAGCCTGTCTCATGGCGCACGGAAGCGCCCTGGGCATAGCCGAAGGCAAAGATGTTGCCGTAGCCATTGCCTTCATCACGGGCACTGCCATTCCCCTGGCCATTCCTGTCCGAAGAGTCCTTGCCTGAGGCGTCCTTGCCTGCGGACTCTCGGCCGGCGGCATCCCTGCCCGAAGACGAAGAGGATGACGCAGAACAGGCATCGCCGGAAGCAGAGGAAGTGCGGGAAGTGGATGCTGCCTCGGAAGAAGATGCTCCGCCGAAAGAGGAGGCAGAATCAGAAGCAGATGCCCTGCCGAAGGAGGATGCAGTTCCGGAAGAAGAGGATGCACCGGAAGCGCCGTAGGAAGAGGCAGCGCCAGCAGATGATCCGCTGCCGGAATACGCTCCGGCGCCCAGTGAAGACCCGGATCCAAAAGATGAGCCAGCACCGGCCTGGGCATTCATAGCGCTGCCCATGCTTCCTATGGCTGCGATGACTGCGTCTGCACCGGCATTGACAAGGGCGCTGCCTGCGGCAGCACCTTCGGCAATGGCCTTGGTTCCGCTGTTGACGGATGTGCTTCCTCCTGTACGGACAAGGTACAGGGACGTTTTGTCATTCTTTATTTCCAGCTCATAGTTCAGGGAGACGCCTGTCTGGCCGGTTACAGAAGTGTCATAGCTGTCTGGCAGGGTAAGGCCGTTCTCATTTTTCAAAAGATAGACCTTGTCGCCATTCTTGAATTCGCCTCCGTCAGCGCCGTAGAGATTGCCGACCCTGGTCACGGCAACGCTTAAGGTTTCTTGCATAATGGTTTCGCAAGGAAGAGATGTGTCAGGAATTACTGCACTTCCTCCATTCAGCTCAGTGCCGTCCGGGTCAGTCAGGGTCAGAACAGTCTCATTGGCATTCATGTCGGACAGCCTGAATTCGTAGCTGCCGAAGTCAGCTACGTTGTAGGCTGTCATCCCCTTAACGTTGTCAATGACAAGCTTGTTCTTCATCGTATTAATGCTGGTGCGGGTGGAGTGGTCTGATGATGTATCTCCGAGAATCAGGCCGCCATGGAGAACGACATTGCCTATGAACTCAGGTGCCTCGCCATTGGGACCTGAGGCGAGAACAAGGGTATTGTTGCTGGCTGAAAGACTGCCTATTTTGTAATCACCTTCAAGGAGCAGGATGGCGCCGGCAGATATGCCGATGGGCTCATAAAAGGAAATGCTTTCTCTATGGCCATCGTCATCCTCATCCTCATCGCCATCTGTATCATCGGT
>CAVJEZ010000253.1:0-2628 GCA_963648625.1 Odoribacter splanchnicus | reverse complement strand
CGGCTTTGGCGGATCCTGCTTCCCCAAGGATGTCAGGGCCCTGATTCGTACAGCCGGCGATTTCGGCGTGGACGTGCCCCTGCTTTCTGCAGTCAATGACGTCAACATCCGCCAGAAGGTGCATCTGGCCCATATTATTGAAAGCTATTTTGAGCCACAGGGCGGCGTGAAGGGCAAAACCCTTGCCATGTGGGGCCTGGCCTTCAAGGCTAATACGGATGACATGCGCGAGTCAGCCTCACTTGACATCATCAGGGAACTGACAGCCAGGGGCATGCACATTGTGGCCTACGATCCTGTAGCCGCAGACAACGGCCGCCGCATCCTGGCAGACAACAAGCTGGTCAGCATAGTTTCCGACATGTATGAAGCCTGCAAAAAAGCCGATGCATTGTGCGTTGTCACAGACTGGAACCAGTTCCGCAACCCTGATTTTGAGCGTGTTAAGGCTCTCCTGACAGCGCCCCTTATTTTTGACGGCCGCAATCTCTATGAGCCGTCTGCCATGGCCAGGCGCGGCTTTGCCTATTTCTGCATAGGCCGCAAAGGAAAAGGGCAGGATCAGACTGCTTAGAAGAACCGGAAATAAAGGGGATACAGGGATGGCAAAAATTCTTGTTATGGGCGGTGCCGGCTATATCGGTTCCCATACTGTCAGGCATCTGCTGGATTACGGCTATGATGTCGTTGTCGGCGACAACCTTGTCTACGGGCACAGATGCGCCGTTGATGAAAGGGCTGCTTTTGAACATGCGGATTTGCTGGATCCGCTTTCTCTTGAGGCTCTCTTTGCAGCGCACAAGATAGACGCCGTGCTGCATTTTGCAGCCTTTGCCTATGTGGGCGAGAGCGTCCTAAAGCCTGAGAAATACTATTTCAACAATGTGGCCGGGACTATGAATTTGCTGCATGTAATGATGGCTCACGGCGTGCGCAATATCGTTTTTTCAAGCACCTGCGCCACATACGGCGAGCCTGACTATACTCCGATTGATGAAAAACACAGGCAGGCTCCCATCAATCCCTATGGCAGAAGCAAACTGATGATTGAGCAGATTTTTGCCGATTATGAGCGGGCCTACGGATTGCGGCATATTTCCCTGCGCTATTTCAATGCGGCAGGCTGTTCCTATGACGGCAGGCTTGGAGAAAGCCATACTCCTGAAACGCATTTGATCCCGCTGGTGCTGAAGGCCATTGCCGGCGAGCGTCCTGACATCAAGGTTTTCGGTACAGACTACGACACGCCTGACGGCACCTGCATACGTGACTACATCCATGTCGAGGACCTGGCATCGGCCCATCGTCTGGCCCTGGAAAAGCTGGCTTCATATACAGGCTGCCTTAATCTTGGGACAGGCGTTGGCACCTCTGTGAAAGAGATTATTGCGGCAGCCGAGGAAGTGAGCGGAAAGAAGTGTCCTGTAGTGTATGCGGCAAGGCGCCCTGGCGATCCCGCCAGGCTGTATGCGGACAACGCCAAGGCAAAGGCCGTCCTGGGCTGGGAGCCTGAGTGCAAAAGCATCAGGGACTGCATAGCCACGGCCTGGAACTGGGAAAAGGCAAGGAGATACTGATGCGCAAAGTACAAAACTGCATAGTCGGGGCAGGGCTGACCGGCGTTGTGCTCGCCGAGCGCATAGCCTCCCGGCTCCATGAAGAGGTCCTTGTCCTTGACCGCCGATCGCACGCAGGCGGCAATATCTACGACTACAGGGACGAGGCAACAGGCATAACCGTCCACAAGTACGGCCCGCATGTTTTTCATACCAGCCACAAGAGGGTCTGGTCCTACTTAAGCCAGTTCACTGAGTGGCACCGCTTCATGTACAGGGTGAAGGCTGTCATGGATGGGAGGGAAGTCGGCATCCCGTTCAATCTTGACAGCCTGCACGCGGTTTTTCCTGAGAGCCTTGCTGTTTCCCTGGAACAGAAGCTTCTTAAGACCTTTGGCTTCAACAAAAAGGTGCCCATTCTGGATCTGAGAAAGACCGATGACCCTGAACTGCATTTTCTGGCCCAGTACGTCTATGAAAAGGTCTTCCTTGGCTACACTGTGAAGCAGTGGGGCGTCACTCCGGAAGAGCTTGATGAGTCTGTCAGCGGGCGCGTGCCTGTCTATGTCAGCAGGGATAACAGGTATTTTCAGGACACCTACCAGGCCATACCGCAGCACGGCTATACAGCCATGGTTCGCAACATGCTTAAAAACCCACTGATACAGGTGGAGCTTGACACGGACTACAATGCAGTCCGATCGGAAATAGACTGCGAAAGGCTTTTTTATACCGGTGCCATTGACGAGTTCTTCAATTACGAATTGGGAAGGCTTCCGTACCGCAGCCTTGATATTGTCTTCAGAACGCATGACTGTGCCTATCTGCAATCATGCCCGCAGCTGAACTATCCTGAAAACTACGATTATACGCGCTCAGTGGAATACAAGTATTATCTCGACGAGCAGTCAGACAGGACAGTTGTTTCCTATGAGTATCCGGAAGACTATAAAGAAGGAGTTAATGAACGGTATTACCCCGTTCCTGACGACAAAAATGCAGAACTCTACAAGCGCTACACAGAAAAGGTAGCACAGTTGAAGAACGTCTGGTTTGCAGGCCGTCTTGGAAC
>CAVJEZ010000252.1:0-2654 GCA_963648625.1 Odoribacter splanchnicus | reverse complement strand
CTGGTTGCGGGCCACATAGCCGTCCATCCAGTCGGTTATGCCGGCCAGGGCAAAGGCTGCCGTGGCCAGGATGCAGTTTGTGCGGCTCTCAAAGTAGAGCAGAATCACGACCAGCGGCACAAGAAGAATGCGCACAAGCGTTATTTTGGTGGCTAGGGTAAGCATAGGCTGGGAATACCGGTAAGGGAGAGGATGAATAAAAGGCAGGCTTTACAAGATGGCGCACTGCAAGGGAATGCAGTTTGAGACTGCACCTGTCTGCAACAAAGGGAAGTATTGCCTTTTTTTAGCATGAAAGACAAGTCCGCGACAACAAGTTTAAATTCTTGTACTATTTCCCATGATGACTGATGCTGGCAGAGATATGAAATACAGGGTGCAAGAGAGAATACAGGCTGAAATTTCCCCAAAGGAAAAGGCAGCTACCCTCTTCTTTTACGATGGCAGCTGCCTTTTTGCATATACAAGCTGAAAGCGTGACTATTTTGCGGAACTGGCCGCAAGCTTGTCGCACTCAGCGACAATGTTCTTTGTCACATTCATGAAGGCGTCCTTTGCAGGGCTGTCACCTTCCATTTCCACTACCGGCACGCCGTTGTCGGCAGCAATGACTGCCTGCACATCCAGGGGAACGGCGCCTAGGAAGGTCATGTTGTCCTTCTTTGCCAGAGCCTCGCCGCCGCCGTGCTTGAAGAGGTCTATCTTGCCGCCGCAATGGGGGCAGACAAGACCGCTCATGTTTTCAATCAGGCCGACGGCCTTGGCCTTGGTCAGCTCGATGAAGTTGATGCACTTGCGCACGTCAGCCAGGGAGATTTCCTGCGGCGTGGTGACCACGACGCACTCGGCATCAGGAATGGACTGGAAGATGGTCATATGCTCGTCGCCGGTTCCTGGAGGGGAGTCGATGACCAGGTAGTCAAGCGTGCCCCAGGCAACGTCGCTGATGAACTGGCGGATGGCGCCGGCCTTCTTGGGTCCGCGCCACACAATGGCCTGGTCGCGGTTGGGGCCGAGCAGCGTGTCCATGGAGATGACTTCCAGGCCGTTCTTGCAGGTGGCAGGAATGATGAGGTTGTCCTGGTTAATCTCCAGCGTATTGTCCTTGATTCCCAGAAGGTTGGGGACGCTCGGTCCGTGAATGTCAACGTCAAGCAGGCCGACCTTGTAGCCCAGCTTGACAAGGGAACAGGCGACATTGACGGCCACTGAGCTTTTGCCCACGCCTCCCTTGCCGCTCATGATGAACAGCTTGTGCCTGATATGTGAAAGATGATCCGAAATTTTCTTGTCCTGCTCGGCCATCATCTGGCTGGGACAGCCGCCGGGCTTGCCGGCAGAGGAACAGGAGGAAGCGGATCCGCATGAAGAGCAACCGGACATATGAACTTCCTTACAGTTAAATGAAAACGATTTACCACCCGTGGTTGCCCACGAGTTCCACAAACGAGGCAGGGCCGCAGTCTTCGCGGACAAAGGACCTGCCCTTTCTTGTGATACGCAGCAGTCTCTGACTGTGTGTCTCTCCTACAGGAATAAGCATGATTCCTTTTTCGTCAAGCTGTTGCAGCAATGGTTCGGGCACGGACGGCCCGCCGGCAGTGACGATGATGCGTGCAAAAGGGGCGGCTGCGCTGCAGCCCATGGTCCCGTCACCCACCATCATGCGGATGCCTGTGCACCCCAGTTCGGAGAGAATTTTCCTTGCCTTCTCATGCAGGAGGGGCAGCCTTTCGACAGTATACACAAGGCAGCCCATTTCGGCCAGCACGGCAGCCTGGTAGCCGGACCCTGTGCCTATTTCAAGCACGCGCATCCCTGGCTCTGTTTTCAGAAGCTCCGTCATCCTGGCCACGGTAACGGGATTGGAAATGGTCTGCCCCAGCCCCAGGGGCAGGCTTGCCAGCGCATAGGCCCTTGCAGCCAGGGCTTCGTCAACAAAAAGGTGCCTTGGCACAATGCTCATGGCCCGTAAGACATTTTCGTCCGCTATGCCCTGCTCCCGCAGTTCGCAGATCATGCGCTCGCGGACCCTGTAGGGATCCGGGCGGGTCCTGTCTTGCTGTGCACATGCAGTATGGTCTGGTGCGGGTGGCATAAGCACTGGTCAACCTCGGGTCAGGAATAGTGGCAAATCTCAGGGATGGACAAGGCACGTTTCAGGAATGTTTGTCTTGCAGGCAGGACTGCACGCAACTCTGCCATGCACTTCCAAGCTTTCTATCTGTTTTGGGCATCTGTGTCCAATGCCTCTTCTGAACTGACTGCGCAGTCCTTTTTGAAAAAGGCCATGGCCCAGATGGAAACCTTCCAGTCTCTTTCCAATAATGGCGCTGCATAGTGCTTCTTCTTAATCTGAAGGAGGGCTTTTTCAGCCATGCCAGCCAGCCCCCTTTTCGATTTGGCCAGCCTGACTTCGATAAGAGCAGCACGCCTGTTCTTTTTGTCCCGGAGGATGATGTCCGGCTTGCAGATACAGCAGTTGCTTGACCTGAAATCCCAGCCGCTGAGCATGCCTTTGACGAAGTCACGATAATCTGTACGGGTCTCGTACCAGCTTATGGTTTCGTTCAGCCGGCTGCACAAAAACTCTGCCACCCCGTCAGCGTCATTTGCCTGGATGGCGTTAAAGAGATCTGTCCTGTCTATGCCCC
>CAVJEZ010000251.1:0-2662 GCA_963648625.1 Odoribacter splanchnicus | reverse complement strand
GGCTCTGAGCGCTTCAGCCCCTATGTTGGTGTTGCCTATGAGCATGAGTTCTCCGGATCCTGCGACTCAAAGGTTCTGGCACATTCCGTGTCAGCCCCGAGCTTCAGGGGGGATTCCGGCATGGGCGAACTGGGCCTGATGATGAAGCCTACCGAGGACCTGCCCCTTTCCATCAACCTTGGCGTGCAGGGCTATGTGGGCCAGAAGCAGGGCATCTCCGGCAACTGCAACGTGATGTATGAATTTTAGTTTGTGACAGAAGCCCCGTCCCTCAAAAGGACGGGCATATATAGGCCTCTTTTTCCTTTAAGCCGGCAAGCATCTGAGAGCATGCTTCAGGGCTTTCAAAGGGAAGGGAGGCCTTTTTTGTTGTTCTGTCTCCTTTTCCATCACCTTTTCCCGGCTCGTCCGGCACAATGAGGTCTGCATCTGCATTGCATAGACCGCCGGCTGTCAGAAGCCTGTGGTCCAGGATGAAACAGGAAGAAGGCAGGCGGCTGTTCAACTGCTGCCTGAGCAGGAGGACGGAGCCTGCGGATGCTTTTGCAGAAAAAACGGTAAAGATCTCAGTATGGAGCAAACCATGGGAAGACGTAGTCTTTGTGGAAAGGGGAAATTTCTAACTATTTGAAAAGACTTGCTATTTTTTTTTTTTTTCAAATAAAATCGTTGCGATTTGTCCAATTTTGGCAGTCCGCAGGCTCTTTTTTCGTCAGGAACGGGATTTTCACTCCGGTACAGGATGCCCAAATCCCTCATTGTTACGTGCGTACAACAATATGCTGAGAGGACATTGTGCCCATAGCAGCCGGACTGCCTGTACATTTTCACCCTTGCCGGACAAAGCGCTGCAGGCTTGAGCTGTATGCTGGCAGGGGTGAAGCAGAAGAGAAGGAGAAAAGAATGACATTCAGAAAAACGGCCTGTCTGGCTGCAGCACTGCTCGTGTCCTGCCCCGTACTGGGCCAGGCTGCAGATTCATCAACAGACTATGACCATGACTGCAATAAAACAGTAACGGTAAATAATTCAACCACAGACGGTGCTGTGTATTTTGGCGGTGCTGCTATGCTAAGAGCAGCCAATGCCGATGCGTCAGACAATAGCATCACCGTGACAAACAGCAGCGGCATAAATGGTGTCTTTGGCGGTTCAGCCACTCTTTATAGTTACATGGGTGACTACTCTGCCGAGGGGGCTGCCAAAGCGAACGGGAACAGGGTGACAGTGACTGACTCGAAAACAGATTATGAGGCTGTACCTTACCCGGATGCCGATCCTAAGAAAGATATTCAGGTTTCTGTCAACACAATATGTGGCGGTTTAAGTTCGCATCTCACACCTGACCGTGGTTCTGACGAGGACGTTGCCATAAAGGGCAGCTTTGCAGCAAATGGCAATACTGTTGTCCTGAATGGCGGATCCTATGTTAATACTTATATTGTAGGCGGTTCTGCAAACCGGGCATGGTATGCAGAAGAGGATTATGATGGCGAGATTCCCGATGTTGATATAAGCGCCCTGACAACAGAGGCAAAGAACAACAGAATAGAACTGAGAAACGGAAGTAGCGGCGAAGCACCTGACTTTAGCGGAACAAGCCTGCTTATTGGCGGTGAAGCGCAATTTAACCTGTATGCTGTCGACTCATCGTGGGACAGAGATGCTAATCCTCTGGCAAGAAAAGTGGTTCGCACTGTTGAAGGCACTGTCAGCGGCAACAGCCTGAACTTCTATGATGTCAAGGGAATGAAGGCCGGCAATATCCAGAATTTTCAGATCCTCAACTACGAATACACTGAAATGCATGCCGGCGATGTCATCCTGGAACTGACAGGCACCACGCCTGACGCTTTGACAGGAGAGATGGTTTCCGGACAGAAGACCTCCATTGCCGGTGCAACAGTGACCGTCAGCGTCGGTACTCTCTATGGCAAGGACAATGGCGATTTTGAGGCCGGCGACAAGGTCGTCCTTCTGAAGAATGAAAACGGCATTGACGCCAAAGGCGTGAGTCAGAACCTCCTTATTTCCAAAGATGGCACACTGCTGGTCTATGATACCGTCATTGAGACCAATGAGGACAGCACAGAGCTCTCCCTGACAAACAGGGGCCTGAAAGCCCATCCCGGCACCAAGGCCCTTGCCGAAGGTGCTGCCGCAGGCCTGGCCCTTGTCAGTGAGTCTGCCAACACCGCCATTGAATTTTTGCGTGACTTTTCCCTTTCAGGCGGCTCAATAACGCCTTTTGTTCATGTGCAGGCTTCTTCCATGCGCCATGAGACAGGCTCAAGCATAAACTTAAGCACTGTTTCCCTCCTGGCCGGCCTTGGCACAGGCTTTGAGACCGGTGCCGGCAAATTGAGCGCCGGTGCCTTCTTTGAATACGGCAAGGGCTCCTATACAACGAACAACTCCTTCAGCAACTATTCCGATGTCGATGGCGACGGCAACTCCTGGTACATGGGCGCAGGCATCCTGGCCAAGATGGAATTCCTGCAGACCGGTCCCGGCCATTTCTACCTGGAAGCTTCCGGCCACATGGGCTCCATGCACAACGAATACGACAGCAACGATCTTGTCAATCCCTCCGGCAGGGCCGCCAGCTTTGACATGGACAGCCCCTACTACAGCCTGCATGGTGGCTTAGGCTATGTCTGGA
>CAVJEZ010000250.1:0-2686 GCA_963648625.1 Odoribacter splanchnicus | reverse complement strand
TCCGCGATCCCTCGCAGTTTGACGTGCTTTTGACCGGCAACCTTTTTGGCGACATTCTGTCCGACGAGGCTGCTGCCATCACAGGCTCTCTTGGCATGCTTCCCTCTGCCTCCATGGGTTCTACCTCTCCTGCCCTTTTTGAGCCTATTCACGGCTCGGCCCCCGACATTGCCGGACAGGACAAGGCAAACCCGCTGGCAACCATTCTCTCTGCGGCCATGTTGCTGCGTCTGGGCCTCAACATGCCTGAGGAAGCCCTGATGATTGAAAAAGCCGTGAGTGCGGCCCTTGCGACCGCCCGCACAGCAGACATTATGGAAACAGGCAAAAAGCAGGTAGGTTGCGAGGAAATGGGCGACATTGTTGCCTCCCTTATTGAGAAAGCCTAAACGCCTTATCTTGCAAGAACTAAAAAACCGGCCTTTCCTTTAAGGAAAGACCGGTTTTCTTTTGCATTGCAAGGACTTGGCTTGTCCCTGGGTGATTGCCTATCTCAGCTGCATGGCGCTGTCCAGGACAACGGAAGCATCGGGATCTGCCAGAAGCATTGCTTCATGTACGGCAGCTGCATCGGCAAAAGTATCGTATGGGCCGAAGCGCTCCTGTCCTGTGGCTGATTTTGATTCTACGTAAAAGGCTTCGCCCTGCCTGAGCGGCCTTCCCTGGGAGTCGCTGACCACCTCAAGCTCAACAGTGGACACGCCCTTGCTGTTCAATCCTATACGGGTTGCAGCCGCCATGGACATGTCAATAATCCTGTTGCCGACATAGGGGCCCCTGTCCGTAACGCAGACCATAACGCTCTTGCCGTTATACTGATCTGTCACACGCACGATGGTTCCAAAGGGCAGTGTCCTGTGGGCAGCGGTAAAGGTATACATGTTATACGGCACGCCGCTGGCTGTGGCGCGCATATTAAAATCGCTACCATACCAGGAGGCCTTGCCCAGCATTGTATCTGAATTGTTTCTGGCACGCTCAAGCCAGATGGCACGGCTGTCACGTGACTTTGTTTTCTTTGCTTTCGCCTGACTTTTGTTGCTGGTTTTATGTTTGGCTACGTTCTGCTGTGAGTCAGGGCGAGACAGGGCAGCTTCGCTCACAGAAGCAAAACTGACTGTAAAAGAGAATACGGCGAGGAACAAAAGGATGCAGGAAGAATACAATCTGCGGAAGACCATGATGCCTCCTTGGTTAAGGTTGCCACTGCCTCTCATGCTGCGTACCCGCCGGAATCGTAGAACTGGACGAAACCGGCATGCCGGATATGTGCTGAGGGCGGCCGCTCCATGCGGCACAGTCTTTCTGCCAGGAGAAGCCCCAAAGGACATGGCCTTGTCCTGTAAGGGGGGAAGACTGCTGTAAAAGCCAATAGTATTTTTTACCCTACAGGCACTAACCTGTCAAACAAGGCAGCAACTTTTTGTTATTACGTTCTTTATTTGCCTGTCATGGCCGGTCCTGCTGCCAATTCCGTCCTGCAAGCCGCTGCCGGAAAGCTCTTTTTGCCATTCTTGCCCTGACTTATTGCCTGTGGTAGCTTGCGTAACTTGCAGTGAAGCCTTTGCGGCTGTCCGGCCGCCGGCTTTGGCGGCTGTTTTGCTGCTGGCTTTGCTGCCGGCCTGCTGTTGTTTTCAGCTTTTCCACCCGGAAGACCCTGCCTATGACCAGACAGCCTGCGCCCCATGGCGTACAAACACATATACAATCCTTTCTTTTCACGGCTCTTTTGCTGGCTGTGCTCCTTTTTTGTGCTTCCTGTGCCCCAAAA
Source organism: Odoribacter splanchnicus (assembly GCA_963648625.1). GTDB lineage: Bacteria > Desulfobacterota > Desulfovibrionia > Desulfovibrionales > Desulfovibrionaceae > Desulfovibrio. The sequence goes on along the minus strand of CAVJEZ010000250.1, from coordinate 915 downwards.
GATATCAGTACAGGCGGATCAGATGTTGATGCCAGGTACTATGGCCCGCCCGGACCGGATACAAATGCGGAGATGCGCTATCCGACTACTGGTTCCCTGAACTACAAAAGGGAAAAGCATCTCTACAACATGAGCAATCCCTCCTATTTTGAGGCAATGCAGGAATGGAGGATGAACGAGTTCAAAAGAAGGATGGACAGAAGAGGTATGTCGTCCTCTTCACCGGAACATCCCTCGTACAGGGAAAAGCCGAAACAAAAATCGCCATTCAGGGAATAGGCATTAGAGAACAAGCCTTAGAGAATACTTGTCTATGGATCTTTTGACACAGGTTGCAATCGGCGCCCTTGTTGCGCTTCTTCTCCCCAGACGCCCGGCCACGCTCTGGTGCCTGCCGTTTTTTGTCCTGGCAGCCATAGCCCCTGACTTTGACATGCTTTTCTCAGGGGATGCCATACATTTTATCCGCCTGCACAGGGGCATTTCCCATTCTGTCTTTACGGCTCCGGTCATCGCCTTTGCCATAGCCCTTCTGGCCCGTCCCCTGTGGCGTTCTTCAACCAAAAACCATCTCTCCCTTGCCACTGTCTGGCGCTATTTCCTTTGCTGCATACTGCTGCATCTTTTCCTTGACTGCTTTACTGCCTTCGGGGCCAAGGTCTTTCTGCCCTTCTCGGATGCACGCATCCATCTTAATGCCCTTTTCATGATAGATCCGTTCCTTGCGGTTCCCATGCTTTTGCTAGCACTGTGTGGCAGGTTTGCGACAAGGACACGCTTCTTTGCGTGCATAGGGCTTGTCTGGGCCCTTGCCTACCCCTGTGCCTGTCTCGGACTGAACCATCTGAACGCATCTGCCTTAAGCGACGATCTGGCCGGGAACGGGCACAACGTCTCCCATGTAACAGTCGTTCC
>CAVJEZ010000249.1:0-2705 GCA_963648625.1 Odoribacter splanchnicus | reverse complement strand
TTCATAGGTCAGCGTGTGCTGCGAGAGGCGCTGCAGCATGTCTCCGTAGAGGAGGCCCACAAAGAGATTGTTGAAAAGCTTGCTTGTGATGGCAAAGCCGGGCTGGGTGGTGGTTACTTCATTGCTGCGGAAGGTCAGCGTGGGAATATTGGCAAAGCCTGCCTCTTTGAGGGCACGCTTCAGAAGCCCGGGGTAGTTGGTGGCACGGCAGGGACCGCATGTCTGCGAGAGCAGCGTTGCCGTGTTGTTGGGATCAACGGCCCCGCTCTGCAGGGCATTGATAAGCTGCCCTATGACAACCTGGGCCGGATAGCAGGCATCATTGTTGACATATTTGAGGCCTGTCTCGATATCCTGGGCAGAAACAGAAGGCAGGACATGGAAGTTGAATCCTGCGCCTTTCAGAACTGATTCAACAACGCTGAAATGGATGGGCGACATCTGCGGCGCTATGATGTCGCAGGTCTTCTTCATGGCCTTTGTAAAGACAGGCGGATGAAGAAGGTAGTCCAGATCGTCTTTGGGCTCCTGCTTTAGGCGGCGTTCCTTCTGGTCTTCCAGCGTGGCAAGCAGGGATCTGATGCGGATGCGGGCTGCGCCCAAGGACTGGCCCTCGTCTATCTTGATGAGGGTATGCATTTTGCCAGCATGGCGCAGTATTTCGCTTACCTGGTCGGAGGTGACTGCATCAATGCCGCACCCGAAGGAAGTGAGCTGTACCAGCTCAAGCTCGTCATGGGCTGCCACAACCTTGGCTGCCCTGTAGAGCCTGGCAGGGAAGGTCCACTGATCCACAATGCGCATGGGGATCTTGTCTTCCTTCTCATTATAAAGCCCTGCAATGCTGTCTTCAGAGAGGACTGCTGCCCCTAAGGAAGTGATAAGGCCCGGGATGCCGTGATGGACCAGGGGATCCACATGGTAGGGACGCCCGCAGAGGACAATGCCGGTCTCGCCTTTTGCCTGCAGTTCCCTGACAAGGCGCAGGCCTTCTTCCTGCAGCTCCCTGCGGTATTTTTCCTGCTCGCGACAAGCCTTCTGCACCGCCTTGCGCACCGTCCATCTGGAAATGCCGAATTCAGCGGCAATGACCTTGGTCAGGGAGGACGGATCCTCGGGATTAAGGTAGGGTGTGTGCAGAATGCTTGTGCCCTGTTCCAGCTCCTCTGTATTGAGGCGCACTACCTCGGGATAGCCGCAGACAACGGGACAGCTGTAGCAGTCAAAGGCGTGCAGGCTTTCCTTGCGCTCGCGGGGAATGCAGGGATAGAAAATATGGGGAACCTTTTTCTGAATAAGCCAGCTGACATGCCCGTGGGCCAGCTTGGCAGGAAAGCAGACAGTCTGGGAGGGCATTGACGAGATGCCAAGATTGTAGATTTCCTTGGTAGAGGCTGGCGACAGCTCGACCCTGTAGCCTAAGGATGTAAAAAGCGTAAACCAGAAGGGGTAGCGCTCATACATGTTGAGCACTCTGGGTATGCCTATGCTGCCTCTGCTGGCTTCCTGGGCGGACAAGGGCGTATACGAAAAGAGGCGTTTTTCCTTCCATTCATAGATGGACGGCTTCTGCACGCCTTTATCCTTGTGCGTATCGAGGATGCGGTCGCAGCGGTTGCCTGAAAAAAGCCTTTTCCCGTTGGAAAATTTGTTGACGGTCAGATGGCAGCGGTTGCCGCATCCCTTGCAGAGCACCTGCTTTGTCTGAATAGTCAGGCTGCGCAGATCGTTTGCAGTCAGGGTGCAGGGCGGCAGGCTGTCCTGATGCTTCTTGCACATGAGCGCTATGCCGTAGGCTCCCATATGGCCTGCCAGGCTGGGGCGCGTCACTTCACGGCCCAGCATGTTCTCCATGATGCGCAGAAGGGCGTCATTGAGAAAGGATCCGCCCTGTACCAGGACATGCTCGCCCAGTTCCTCGGGCGATCGCAGGCGCAATACCTTGTAAAGGGCATTGCGGATGACGGAATAGCAGAGGCCGGCTGCAATATCGGCCACGCCGGCGCCTTCCTTTTGTGCCTGCTTCACCTTGGAATTCATGAAGACAGTGCAGCGGGATCCCAGATCAACCGGATTTTTTGCAAAGAGTGCTGCCTCGACAAAGGCAGGCATGCTCATGCCAAGGCTTGTGGCAAAGGTCTGCAAAAAGGCGCCGCACCCTGAGGAACAGGCCTCGTTCAGGCGCACGTCGGTAACTGCACCGTCGCTGACCTCAAGGCACTTCATGTCCTGGCCGCCAATATCGATAATATAGGTGGTGTCAGGCCTGACAAAGCAGGCTGCCTTGAGATGGGCCACTGTTTCCACTTCCATCAGCTGGCCGCCCAGCGCCGTCATGGCAAGCTGGCCGCCATAGCCTGTTGTTCCTATGGCTCTGAGGCGCGCTTTTGCTGGAATGCGGTCAAGCAGGGTTATCAGAAAGGGAATGAGCGCTTTCAGGGGATCGCCGTCGTTTCTGTTGTATGACTGCTCAAGGACAGTGCCCTTGTCGTCAATAAGCACGCTTTTGACTGTAGTTGAGCCCAAGTCAATGCCAAGGAAGAGATTGCCTTCGGCGTCTTCCAGCCTTCCTTCTTTGATGGCGTCTTTTTCATGCCTGGCCCTGAAGGCTGCATAGTCGGCCTGGCTTGTAAAAAGCGGGGGCAGGGGATTTGTTATTTCAGAGGCATCGCTCTGCGTTTTTGCCTTTGTGAGCAGCGTGGCAA
>CAVJEZ010000248.1:0-2713 GCA_963648625.1 Odoribacter splanchnicus | reverse complement strand
CAAAACGCTGCATGATGACTCCTCCTATGCACCTGACAAGGCACATGCGATATGCTCTAAAAATATGCACTAAAAAAAGAGGACGGGATGCAAGGCAACGGACTGCCGCACCCCATCCTTAAGATTGCATTTTGTTCAAGAAAATTACTTTTCCATGGTTTTGACGATATCCGAGAGACGGTTGCTCACGATATCGATATGCCTGGCCATGGCAGCAATGTGATTGGGCCAGAAACTGTCGCCCACGCCATAGGATCCGGCAACAACATAGGTCGGATTGAACTGGGAAATCATCCGGAAGCGCTTCAGCACTTCATCGACATTTTCCTGGCCGCCGCGTTCGACCAGGGCGGAATCGCACTGGATGAGTCCTTCAAGCACGCTGTCCACGACACGGCAGACGCCCTTGACATAGTAAATAGCATCGTCGCTCTGGAAATGGCCGACCTTGACGTCATTGAGCACGCCCAGCATGTACTCCATAAGCCCGTTGGCCCAGGACACAATCTGCACCACGTCATTGGTGGTCACATTGTACACCTGTGCCTTCTTGCTGTTTTCACTGCCAACCAGAGAGGCCCAGAGGCGCCAGTTCTTGATGCCGGAGCGATAGCGTTTTTCACTGCTGTAAACAAGCCACCAGCCCCAGACATCAGAGCCATAGGCAAAATCCTGGCTTGTGGCATCGACCAGCATGGGAGGAATAGTGTCCTTGTCTCCGTAGCGCGCTATGACGTGGGACAAGAGATCGGAAGCAGAGCGTGTCGCATACAGGACACCCTGCTGGTAGTTGGTCTTGTTATCAATGATTGACGGCACAAAGAAGAGATCATTGGGCAGCCAGCCAAAAAAGCCGTCCAGTTCTTCTTCCATGGGCTGAACCAGGGCATCAGCCATGACCATGGCTTTTTGCTGTTCGGTCTTGGGGGCTTCCGTGGGTGCTTTGTACGACTGGCCTGAGACGGGGCTGAAGATACCAACGCAGGCGATATAGACGACAAGCAAAAGCAGGCAGAGCACTATGGCTCCGGGCACAATGGTTCTGGTTTTATTGAGTGACAAGGATGTATCTCCTATTTCTCTTCTGAAAGGCTTTGCAGGGCATCACGTGCAAAGGCAATGGTGGGGTCAAGCTCAAGGGCACTGCCAAGGTGCTCCCTTGCGGCCTCAAGGTCGCCCAGGCGCATTTCACACATGCCAAGGTTGGCAAGATCCATGACAGAGCCTTTGTCTATGGCCAGCGAAGCCTTGAAGGCGCTGGCCGCTTCAGCAAATTTCTCCTGCTTGAACAGGGAAACACCATAAAAATTGGTATATTCCTTCATGCCGGGGCAAAGCTCGCAGGCTCTGGCAAAGAGGGGCTCAGCCCCCTTCCAGTCGCCTGCCATGGCATGGCAGTAGGCACTGTAAAAGACAGCCAGGCCCTTTGCCAGATCGTCAGGCTGCCTTTCTATGCTTTCATAAAAAAGCCCGGCACCTTCCTGCCACTTTTCCTCGCGCATGGCCAGCATGCCTGCAAAAAACGGCAGAAAATGGGCTACGGGATAGGCCTGGGCTATTGTCTCAAGATGGCGTCTCGCTGTCTCTATGTCCTGAGTTTCGGCAACGATGCGGCCGGCAAAAAGCCCGACACTTTCATTCCTGTCACGCTCCCTGAAGGCAAGGCCAGGGATAACAAGATAGTGCGCAGGCACATTGAGCAGGGGATTGGTAGTCTCAACAGCATAGACATTGAGAGGGGCAAGCCCTGCCACAACCGTGCGGATTTCATCTGCTATATCATGCGATTCGGCCGACGGCAAAGAAGAGAGGCTGACAGTTGGGCCCTCCATAAGCCAGGCGCACTCGTCAAGAGAGGCAAACTTGGGCAGGCCAGAAGCCTCATAGCAGGCATTGGTGCAGAAATCACCTGCCAGCTGGGCTACTTCCGTGACGGCGCGGATGGCTGCCTTGACAGGAGACGAAGCAGTTCCGGCAGTGAAGACGATTTCGCTCTTTTCAGGGAAAGTAGCCGGATCCCAGGCTATGGCGCCTACTGTGGGAACAGGCATGCCCATTGAAAAATCCTTGAGGACAAGATGTATGCCCTGTTCTTTGAAGCGCTTGCAGAGATCAAGCAAAACAGGATCCTGGAGGGTCGCCTGATCAATGGTGGCAGTAACCTGGTGCTCCCTGTCCACAAGGGCGCAGGTATGGCGCTCTATGAGCTCGCATATGCCCTGTAGCAGGGATTCTTCCTGCGTATTGCCGCAGCTTGAGCCGTTAAATTCGCTTAAGGTTTTGAACCAGTCCAAAGGAAGCCACACAGTCTTGCCAGAGCTCAGGCAGGTGGCAGGATAAAAGCGCCAGCGCACGCAGTTCATGACGGCAAGGGCATTCTGCGCATCCAGGCTGTCATGGACAGAGCCGGTGATTTCCTCGATGGGCAGGCAGTCGCTGCCAAAGCGGTCCATAGCCTCCGAATACGTGGCCCTGACCATATAGGGCTCCCTCTCCCAGAAGGTAAAGAAGGCATAGCGCTCCATGAGCTCCATAAGGGCCGAGGCCCTTGCCTGTTCAGGGGAGGCACCCTTGCCCATCTGCTTGCGCGTAGGCATGATGCGCCTGGCCTCCGGGCCGCAGACGCTCAGATAGACAGGTATGCCCAGGCGTCCCACATCCACCCTGCGGATATCCAGCAGGATATCCTGATTGACAGAGGCAAGCTTTGCTT
>CAVJEZ010000247.1:0-2753 GCA_963648625.1 Odoribacter splanchnicus | reverse complement strand
CCGGCACATAAGGACCTCTTTTATACGGCAGGCGTATACAGTTCCCCTGCTATCCATAAAGAAGATTTATGATGATGTTTCACGTGAAACATTCCATGCCCGGCATCCTTTTCCCAGCAGACATGTCATCATCCATCAACAGGCGGAAGCTTCCTACGGAGGCCAATTCAGGGAACAGCTTTCTGTCAAAACAGCAAAAGAGACAGGGCTTCTCAACATCAATACAACAGATCATGCACCAAAAGACTGCCCGAGGAATATCCCCTGATTCCTTTCAATATCCTTTTGGACATGGTTCAAGGCAGTTCAGTTTTTAAAAGCCGTCTGTATTTCCGTTAACGCTTTTTTCAGGTGTAAAGATCCGTGTAAAAATTCCGGGCATGCAGCGTTCATGCACAGGCAGGCCCACTGTCCGGACAGTATCGTAAAAAAAGAACAAAGGCCTTGCACAGGCAACAGCTTGTCCGGAGCATGCATAAGGAGATATAGAGCTCCCTTCCCGGAAGACAATTCCAGTACTTTGTATCCGCTGCAAGCCTGGAATGTTTCACGTGAAACATCCGTCAGGCATAAACTGCCAGACATACCCGCTGCCGGGGCCAGCTGACAAAAAGCACCAGCCAGCATCGTTATTACCTCTCAGCGAAAAAGGCTTTTGGTACCTGTGTCTGAGACAGACGATACCTGACTCACAGCTTGTCATGCGATACAAAGAGGCAGGCACGTGTTGACACCCCATGTTCCCGCATAACGGATGACAATATCTGCCATCTTTTGCAACAAAACAGGCATGACAAATACAGCCTGTCTGCACTTTACTATAAGGTCCCGCACAGCCCTGGCATGCATCCTGAAGCGTTAAGGGCAAAGTAGCACGTAGTAGCGGACAGCAGAGGTCAAACTAAACACATGCCCACTTGCCAGTTCCAAGACGGTGTTTCCTGTCTGGAAGCCATGACAGCATTCTCCCTGCCATCAATGATACACGCATTGCCTTTTATGAGGGATCACCCTTCATCGAGTTCCACAAGAGCGGTGACGGACATGGTTTCACACCGTATTGCTAAAAGGAAGAATGTTTCACGTGAAACACCAGCTTAAGAGCCTGTTTTCCCTGGCACCTCAGACGTCCATAAAAGTATTGTTTTCTTGAGTGGGTTCAGACAAAATAGCGCTGTTTTATAGCCATCCTGCATTTTCAGGGGAGTGGTTCCTTGTATATATCCATACACAGAAGCGGAAAGAACAAGCAGAACGAATACGTTCTGCTGCTTGAGGCGTACCGGACTGAAGACGGATCCAAGCGTTCCCATATCGTCAAAAACTTCGGACGCCTGGACAACCTGCTCAAACAGGATCCGCAGGCACTGGACAAGCTGAAGGCAAAATATTCCAGCCAGCGCGAGGCAAAGAAAAAGGCCACAGCTGATGCACGCATAGAAAGTGCAAAACAGGCAATGTCAGTCAGCAACGAGACAAACCCTGCCGGGCCATCTGCGGGGACTCCTGCACCGCTGCTGCATTTCGGGCACTACCCTCTCTCACGTCTCTGGGACGAAGTTCTTGGCCTGACCTGGAAAACTGACTACCTGCAGAAAACATCTGACACAAAGACAAAGTTCAGCATCAGTGCTGCCGCACGGCACATGGCCTGCCTAAAGGCAATGGATCCCGGCTGTGAGCTTTTCAGCTATGCGGACAAGGACGATTTTCTGGGCGATCCCCTGAAAGGCATCACCCCTCAGGACCTGTGCGACACACTGCTTTTCCTCTCTGAACATAAGGACAAGCTGTTCCGCTGGATAGGCAAAAAGCTGGATACAAGAGCAGAAGACAGTCAGGCATCCCTGGTCATACACGACGTCACAAGCATTTTTTACAGGGAAGCTTTTCCTGCACTGCCCATGCAGGGAACAGGAACAAAATGGAACCATGAGGAAGGCACGCAGTCACGCTTCCTGACTCTGTCAGACAGAGAATGCTTTATCCCGTTTGCGGCCATTGTGATTGTTGTTAACCAGGACGGCTGCCCGGTAGATTTTGAAGCATATGCAGGCAGGAAAGACGAGCAGCTGGAAGCAATGAAAGCCTGCCTTGAAAGAATGAAGCAGAAATACGGCATTAAATCAGCTGTAGTCCGTCCCCTGGCCAGCATGAATGCAAAATCTGTTTACCCCCTGCTTCAGAAAACAGGCATTGCTGCCCTGTCAGCGCATATTATGGACATGCCGCCTCAGAAATCTGTTCTGCCAGGATGTTCCACAGCCAACCCAAATGCCGCTGAATATACAGCCATCTGCCTGAAAACAAGGGAGGCTTCAAACTGTTTCAGGCTTATGCTCAGCAATCCTGCACTGCTGCCGGCGGACATGATGACTCCCGGACACCTGTACGGGCACATAACTCTGTGCGTTCTTTCCCTGCTTCTGCTCCGGCTTTTGCAGTCAGAACTTGCCAGGGCCGGGGCCATGCTCAGCCTGGATGAAATATGCTCTGCCTCAGCAGCAGCCAGCGTCTGTGCCGTGCAAATGGGCGGCAGCTTCATGTTCATCCACACAGAAAGCCGGGCCGTTTTCCATAGCAGTGTCCGGGCCAATGTCGGAACAGACCGTGACGGCAGGACAAGCAAAAGGATGACAGCCACGGAACAGGCTTATATGATGCCGAAAGGGAAATCTTCTGTGCCACCAATCGCAGCAATTATGAAGGCCTGCGCCCTGAATCCTTTGCCTCAAATCTGTTCCCTGCAAGAA
>CAVJEZ010000246.1:0-2758 GCA_963648625.1 Odoribacter splanchnicus | reverse complement strand
CCGGGCAGGGGATCAGGCAAAGCCAGATCCGGCAGGCCGGGCGCAGGATGCGGATCTGCCAGGGAAAATGACGGAACCCGCTCCGGGGCTGAGGCCCCAGGGACCGGGCAGGCTGACAAAAAGGAGGCAAAGCGCCCGACCTTTGTGACGGGGCGCATGTCGTTCAGGCAGAAAAAGCGCCAGGAACGCCAGGAAGCTCGTCAGGAAGCCCGCCAGGAAGCCAGGCAGGATGACCGAAAGGAATCAAGGCCTGATGCAAAACAGGAAGCCAGGCAGCCGCAGCGTCCTGACAAGGGTGCCGGTGAGAGCGCAAGGCAGAATGCTTCCTTGCAGGGAAAGGCTCCTGAAAGGGAGAGAGCCGGCAAAAGCCAGGCCCAGGCCAGGCAGCCCCAGACAAAGGCCGGACGGCGTGCCCAGCACCAGAAGCATGAGGCTGGGGAAAGCAGGCCGCAGGACGGCTGATCAGCCGGGCATAGTTAATGAACAGGGCAGCTTCTGTTGCCGTGAAGCAGACTTGAATCAGACTTGAAAATAACAGGCAGGGCCGTATGCTTTTTTTGCACTCCGCAATAAAAAAGGATATGGCTGTACGCCTGACAGAATACCAATGATTGCTTGGAGGAGGGCATTTCATTGCAGAACAAATCGTTTTACGTAACGACGCCTATATATTACGTCAATGACAATCCGCATCTTGGCCACGCCTATACGACCATAGTGGCCGATGCCATGGCCCGCTTCCACAGGCTTAAGGGCGAGAAGACGCTCTTTTGCACCGGCACGGACGAGCACGGCGACAAGATAGTCAAGGCTGCTGCCAAGAACGGGCAGACGCCACAGGAATTTGTGGATGCAGTCAGCGGCCGCTTCAGAAGCCTCTGGCCCACCCTGCAGATCTCCAATGACCGCTTTGTGCGCACGACCGATCCCAATCACATCAAGACTGTGCAGGCCTTCATGCAGAAGGTCTACGACAAGGGCGACATTTATTTTGGCGAGTTCGGCGGCCACTACTGCACAGGCTGCGAGCGCTTTTACACGGAAAAAGAGCTGGTCAACGGCATGTGCCCCCAGCACCTGACCAAGCCCGAGTTCATCAAGGAGAAAAACTATTTCTTCAAGATGTCCAAGTACCTGCCCTGGCTCAAGCAGTACGTTTTGGATCATCCTGACTTTATCAGGCCGGAGCGCTACCGCAACGAGCTGTTGGGCATGCTGGACTCAGGCGCCCTTGAGGACCTGTGCATCTCAAGGCCCAAGAGCCGCCTTTCCTGGGGCATAGAGCTGCCCTTTGACAAGGACTATGTCACCTATGTGTGGTTTGATGCCCTGGTCAACTACGTGAGCATCCTGGGCTGGCCCGACGGCCAGGACTTTGCGGACTTCTGGCCTGCAGAGCACCTTGTCGCCAAGGACATCCTGAAGCCCCACGGCATTTTCTGGACCACCATGCTGAAGTCGGCAGGCCTGCCCATGTACGAGCATCTGAACGTGCACGGCTACTGGCTCATGCGCGACACCAAGATGAGCAAGAGCCTTGGCAACATCGTCAATCCGGTGCGCATGACCGAGCTCTTCGGATCCGATGCCTTCCGCTATTTCCTCTTAAGGGAAATGCACTTCGGGGCTGATGCCAACTTCAACTACGATGCGCTCATTGCCAGGGTGAACACTGACCTTGCCAATGACCTTGGCAATCTCTTCAGCCGCGTTTTGTCCATGACTGCCAAGTATGAAAACAGCGTTGTGCCGCAGCCCAGGGACAAGACTGAAGAGGACTGCGCCATTATCGCCAGCTGCCAGGATGCCCTGAGCAGCTATCTCACGCTGTTCTCAGGCATACAGTTTGCCAAGGCCCTGGAAGCCATGTGGGAGCTTGTCAGGATGCTCAACAAGTATGTTGACACGCAGGCTCCCTGGGTACTGGCCAAGGAAGGCAAGGAAGAGCGCCTGAAGACCGTGCTCTATGTCCTGCTTGCCTGCATGCGCAAGATTGCCATATTGCTGTGGCCCGTCATGCCGAAGGCCTCCGAGACCATGCTGCAGCAGCTGGGCCAGAACACGGAGAGGGGCGTTTGCCCCGACATGTCCGTGGACGAAGAGATAACCTGCTTTGGCGGGCTCTATCCCGGAACTGCCATCTCCTCTTCCTCCAACATCTTCCCCCGCATCGACGTCAAGGAAATGATGGCCAAGCTTGAGGAAGAGAACAAGACGCAGATGGAGAAGGCCAAAAAGCTGGCTGCCGAAAAGGAAGCCCAGGTGCTTGAGAATGTAACCTTTGACACCTTCAAGTCCTGCGACATGCGCGTGGGCACTGTGCTTGAGTGCGAGAAGCTGGCCGGAACGGACAAGATTCTGCGCTTCCTCATTGATTTTGGCGAAGGGAAGCCCCGCCAGATCCTGTCAGGGCTTGCCAAGTACTATGATCCTGCCACATTGCCCGGAACCCAGGTCATTGCCATCCTGAACCTGCCTCCCAGGACCATACGCGGTGCCGAGAGCAACGGCATGATCCTGACTGCGGAGTGCGGCGGCAAGGTCATGCTGATACGTCCCGAAACGAAGGCGGACAACGGATCCAGGATTGCCTAAAGGAACTGCTTAAAGCCAGGCTGGCCGGTCTGACCAGGCCTGACGAAATACGGAAGCCTCTTCCCTGTATGACAGGGGAGAGGCTTCTTTTTTCGTCTATGTCAATTGCAAGTGTTTCTGACAAGAGATGGATGGGGGCCATTTTGTACTGGCTTAAGGAAAT
>CAVJEZ010000245.1:0-2774 GCA_963648625.1 Odoribacter splanchnicus | reverse complement strand
GGAGCAATCGCAACATTGTCGGGGCCAATCGCAACCTCGTCGGGAGCAATCGCAATCTTGTTGGCACCAATCGCAACCTTGTTGGCTCCAATCGCAACCTTGTCGGGACCAATCGCAACCTTGCCTGTGCTTATCTCTATACCGTAATTCAGATTATACAGCGTAACCTGGAAGGTATTGGCGTCCGAATAGAATTTTGGCTCAAGTTCGTCACGGTAATTGTGGGCAGCGTGGTAAGCGTCTGTAATTTTCTTAAAGCCGCTGCCTTGCGGCTCCATATAGCCCAATTGCGCGAAAATATCCGCAAGAACCGGATTACGCCGCATAGAAGGGATGCTGGCCAGATCCTGTTCCTGTATCCGGCTGCCGTCTGCCATACCGCCGGGTGAACAGACAGTGAGACGGTCATCGTACATGTCAATGTGAATCCCGCTGTCCAAAATCCGATAGTCACGATGAATCAGTGCATTGACAAGTGCTTCAAAAACGCTTCGCTCACAGTAGTCGGGCATCACGATGCGGGAACTGGCTGTTTTCTTCCAGCGTGTTTTCATGTTCCGTTTGACAAAGCTGAAGCCCTCACAGAGCTGGATAATCAGGCTTCCCGAGTATTCCGCACTGTCAAGCGCATCCGCGATACCGCCGCTTTTGTCGAGGCCGTTCCAGCGTATGCAGGACAAGCGGGACTGCCTGATCGGAGACTCGTCCGCAAGCAGGGCGCCGGCATTGGTTAGTTTGCCATGTCTCTCCCTGACAGCAAAGGAATCAAAGACCGTTTCTTCCAGGCAGCTGCCCGTCCAGGCATTGTACCGTTCGCGCAGTTTGGAAAAAGCAAAATCCTGGAAATCATACTCCGAAACCAGCTGATCATAATGCAGGCGATGGCGCTGCATATCCTTGAGAACAAGCTGATTCAGCACACAGGCTTCCATATTGTCATCTGCAAGCAGTACCTGCCTGCACTCGTTCTGGAAGCCAAAGTCATGGGGGCTCAGCACTGAGCCGTATGCTCCTGCATTGGGGAAGACAAGAAGGTTGCCTGGCACAATGCCTGGCAGGACAACGTCCTTTGCCACGCAGTCCTGGGCAGTGCACAATGTGCCGCACAGGGTGACAGGCCTTGCCGGGGCAGGAGTGCCATGGACTGACGGCAGCAGAATGCCCGGTCCTCCCCACAAAGGCTCGCAGGGGCCCTTTGGGGCAGCAGGCATGGAGTTCGCAAAATCATCCAGAAGCCGGGCCAGTGCCGGGCGAAAGAAATGATTCAGCATGCCTTCTGCGATGGCAAATGTAGTTCCGCGGCACTCCTTGACGTCCAGGATGCGGCTGATAAATGATCCTGCCTGTCCCACGAGGTAGCGCCCACTCTCAAGGAAGAGCCGGACGCCGGGACAGAGCTTAAGCAGGTCTTTTGCCAGTGCCGAACATGTCCTGCTTATGCCTTCAAGGGGGAGTTCCTCTTCGCCCTGGCAGGGAATGCCGAATCCGCCGCCAAAATTGACATAGCGCAGCGTAAAGCCGGGACAGGCATGCAAAAGACGTGCGATGGCGGCTGTATGGGCAAAGACAGCAGAAAGCGCACCGGCATCCAGGACCTGGCTCCTCATATAGACATGCAGTCCTGTCAGCCTGACGTTTTTGAGGGAGGCAAGCCACTCAGACCGTGCAGGAAGGTCTTCCTCAGGCACGCCGAACTTGTCGGGCATGGCATTGAGAACGGCTGGCTTAGTGCCCTGTCCAAGGCTTATTGCCGGGCTGACTCTCAGGCCTGCTTCAATGACAATGCCTCTTTCTGCGCCAATACTGTTGATGAGTTCCAGCTCGGACCAGGAGTCTGCAAAAACAATGCTTTTGCCAAGGGAGGCTATGATTTCCTGCCTTGTCTTGCCAGGGGCTGAATAGAATATGCGGTCACAGGGAAGGCCGGTTTCAGATGCGGCAAGGACTTCCCTGCCGGAGCAGCAGTCAAAGCCCGTGCCCAGATCTGCAAGCAGGCTGCAGATGCCGGGCAGGGGATTGCACTTCATGGAGTACAACAGGGCAAAGTCAGGAAATGCCCTTTGCAGCCGCAATGCCTGCCTGCGGATGACAGATGCCCTGTAGACATAGAGCGGCGTGCCGTAGCGGGCGGCAAGTGCTTCGCAGATGTCCGGCTGTCCTTGTTGCGTCATGAGATCTGTTTCCATATCTGCCTTCTGCTGTTTGCGCAGGGGATGGTCAGCCTCTAGCCAGCCACGGACTTCGCGACACAGCTTTTGTCATAGCAGGCTATGCCCCAGTGCAGGACTACGGGGTAATCGCGGTGCAGGGGAGCATCATATTTCATGTCGGCAATCTGCCTGAGAGCATCATCTGCAGAGGAGTCCATGCCCTCCTTTGTATCGGCACGCTTCAGTTCAATGACGGCGGCACGCATATGGTCCGGGTCTTCAACAACAATATCAGCCCTGTCCGGACCTCTCTCGTAGTTTGACGTAGTAAACGGATACTGGCCCCTGAACAGTCCTGCCAGAAAAGCATGGTAATAGACTTCATTGTAGTCATGGAAACTGATTGCAGTCAGAAACAAGTCAGAAAGCATTTCAGTAACCTTCTTGCCATCTCTCTTCCAGAAGGCTTCAAAGAGCGGGGCAAGCTCCTCTTTGCCTTTTATTCTCCTGCGAAGGACTGATTCTATAGTCTTGGTAAAAAATGCAAAGATTTCCTTGTTAGGGATGCGAAGCGTAACATTTCCGTATGATTTCTGCTGTATATCCGGTACCTTGGTGAGGTAG
>CAVJEZ010000244.1:0-2782 GCA_963648625.1 Odoribacter splanchnicus | reverse complement strand
TCTCAGAAGAGGAACTGAAGGCCAAGGAACTGAAGGAAAAGCGCCTGCGCGTCCTCTCCCAGGACGGCATGAAGCTGGAGCGCATTCCCGAGAACGAGCGCGACAAGGAGCTCTGCCGGGAGGCCCTGAAGCAGAACGGCCTGGCCCTGCAGTTTATAGCCCGGGAAAAGCGGGACATGTACTACTGCCAGAAGGCATTGCGCTCCCAGGGGCTGGCACTGCAGTTTGTGCCCGAGGAGCTCCGCTCCGACAGCGTGTGCCGGCTTGCCTGCCGCAGCAACGGCCTTGCCCTTGAGTATGTGCCCGAGGAGCTGCGCCACGAGCAGATGTGCGCCATTGCCCTCTCGGAGACGAGCCTTGCCTTAAAGTTTGTGCCTGAGGCACTGCATAACGAGGCCATTTTCAGGCTGGCCATGCGCGTGGACGGCCAGGCCCTGGAATATGTGCCCGAAGCCATGCGCACCGGGGCCATCTGCTATGAGGCCGTGCGTACCAGCGGCCTTGCCCTCAAATTTGTGCCCGAAGCCCTGAGAACGCCGCTCATACGGGTGCGCGCCCTGTTTTCCGCCGTCGCTGAAAAGCGCCGCAACACGACCATTGTCTGCCATACGCCGCCGGACTGGGACGATCTTAAAAAGATCAAGCCGCGTTCCGAGTGGGGGCGCTTTGAAAAATGGGAAGTGGAAAGCCCTGAGAAGCTGGCCTTCCCTGAGGAGCTGGGGCCTTCTGCTGCTGACACAGGGCCTTTTCTGGCAGGCCTTGTCCGCGACTACCTGAAAGCTGCCGGAAAAGAGGACTGCCTTGACAAGGAAGACAGCCTGCATGCCGGAACCTGCTTCTGGGTGGACGTGCCTGCCCCGCAGGGCCCGGAGGGCGATGAAAGGAAGTATTCCATATACGCCCGCAGCCTCCTGCTGCTTCTCAAAGGCGAGGAACTGGATGAGGCAGGCGTGCCTCTCAGGTCAGGAGCCTTTGTTGCGGCCACAAGGCTGATGGACTGGTCAGAGGGCTGGCTTGACGACAACAAGAGCAAATAAAGGCACCAGAACGGAAGCAAACAAAAAGAGAGGCCGGACAGGCCTCTCTTTTTGTGCACGGAAAATTTCAGGATCGAGCTCAGCGCGATGTGACAGGCAGGGTGCACTCAGGACCAAGCAGGGGCGGAACGGGCCTGCCAGCATCCTTTGCCTGCTGGCGCTCTTCCCAGTAGCGTATATGTGTGCCCAGGACGTCCATGATGTCTTCCTGCTCGGCACGTCCGGTCCCTGTGATGTCTATGGGCGGGAAGATGCGGACAAGCACGTCCTTTTCCGGACGGATGGGGCCGAATTCCTTAAGCTTCTTTCCCTGGCCCCAGGCATCTGTCTTGACTGCAATGGGGACCACGGGCACGCCGGCCTTGCGGGCCAGCTTGACGCCTATGCTGTTGAACTTGTGCGGATCAAAGTGCAGGCTGCGCGTGGACTGGGGGAAGACTATGACCGAGATGCCCCTGGCGAGCCTCTTGCATCCCTCGTGCAGGATGACGGCAAGATCCTCGCGGGGATTCTGGCGGTCCACAATGACAGGATCGTAGGCACGCATGCAGGCGCCAAAGAGGGGCATGTCTGTCAGCGCCCTTTTTACCACAAAGGTAACCGGCAGGTGCGGCCAGAGAATGCAGGGCAGAAGGAAGGTCTCCAGGGTGCTCATGTGGTTGGCCACAATGACGCAGGGCCCGCCGATGTTGTCCAGCACGTCCATGCCCATGATATGGAGGGATATGCCGGTGCGCTCGCATGCATCGGCCACCATGGAGGAGGCATAGCATTTGGCAGCATTGTCAAAGGCGCCCCTGTTGGTCTTGTTCAGGATCCAGGCGCCTGTTTTGACGTAGATGCGGGAATAGAGCATCAGGGACGGGAAGTATCTGGAAATGATGTCGGGATGCAGTTCTGGCGAGCTGTAGCTGTCGCCGGCAAAGGTTGTCTGTATCCTGCCCGGCTCATAGGGATCCAGATGGTCTAAGATGTGCATGGCTTCCTGGCCTGGCTGATTGGTAATTGGTTCCATGGGTAATTGCTTGCCTCCTGCAAAAAAGGGCAGGGCCTGATAAAGCCCTTTGCTTGAAAAAAAAATGTCTGTACCTGGCTTTAAGCCCTTACTCTTTGGCGTCTTCTGCGGCAAGCTTCTCGTAGCGCCTGAGAAGATCGGCCACGATTTCCGCTTCCTTTACGGACGCCTTGTAGCCGTAGAGAGCGAGGACTGCCTTGTCCAGCGCCTTGTGCGCCTTGCGCAGGTTGTCCGGCATGGTAAGCGGATCATAGAGGTCGGCAAGCGTGCTGTCAGGGTACTGGTCTCTGGCGTCAAGGATGTCCTGGGCAAGCTTTTCTATCTTTTCTTTCTGCTTGCTGGTGACATCCTCAGGCCAGGGGAAATTGTTGTAGACGACACCTTTTGAATACCTGTAATCGCTTTTCAGGCGTCCCGCCACTGCCCGCATCCAGGCATTATGGACAATGGATGTCAGAATGCCAAAATGGAACAGGCTGGCATCCGGAATGACGAAAGCTGCATCACTTGTCAGGACATCTTGGTCAAGAAATCCTATCGGTATGTACTGCCGTCTTTCAGATGAGACTCTTGGTATAAGAATATAGTTTGTGTCAGGAATGTTTTCCACATGGAATCTGGCTGGCGTGTCTGCAATTTTTTGTGTGGGAATACTCTTGCTGGCTTCTCTGAACTTCCTGACAGCCGCTACTCTTTTCAGGCATTCAGGCATGCGTTTCAGCTCAGCCGG
>CAVJEZ010000243.1:0-2812 GCA_963648625.1 Odoribacter splanchnicus | reverse complement strand
GTCAGTGACTTTCCGGAAGAAGTTCGGCTCATCCCTTGCACCTGCGGTCATGCTGCATATCATTCTCCTTCTTTTTTCGGGAATGCTGTGCCACAGCCTCAAGGCAGGCATCGTGCTTGGCTCCTTCCTGTATATCGCCATGATTGCCTTCTATCTGGTGTCCGGAAGAAGCATCCTGTCAGTTATACCGGCCGGCAGGGACATCTCTTCCACGGAACAGCAACACGCATTCAGCAGGCTTTCCGTGCCTTCAAGGATGTTGTCCTGTGCCAGAGGCCTGCTGGGAGATACCGGATTCCTTCTGTTCCTCTTTTTCTACGTTTTTTGCTGGCTTGCCAACATGGACAAACAGTTTCTGAATTGGGACGAGTTTTCTCACTGGGGCATGTTCCTGAAAGAAAGCCTGCGGCTGGATGATCTCTTTGCCGTGTCGCCCATTCCTTTTTCACATAAGGACTACGTCCCAGCAGTAACGCTCTTTGAAGTCATCTGGATACAGCTCTGCGGGCAGTATACGGAGCCTGATGTCTACCGTGCCATACAGATGCTCATGTTCATCATGATGCTTCCAATGTTTGGTGCATTCGGGAGCGATGCTGCTGATGCTTCCTGCCGTTCCGGCAGTGTGCAGGACACGGGAAGAAGCCTGGCCGAAAAGGCTGCCCTGGTTTTCGCAGTGCTGGCTGTCATGCTTCTGCCGTTCATTTTCAACACCAGTCACGCATTTTACTTCTATCATTCCATCTATTGCGATTACCTCTCGGGAGTCCTTTTGTTTTACTGCATGGTGGCAGCCTGCAGCGATGAAGGCAGTGCCTGCTACCGCCTTGCCATTTTCACACTGGCCCTGACTGTCATGGTTCTTACCAAGATGACCCTGATGGTCTTTCTGCCGGCAGTGATTCTCTTTTTCCTGATCAGGGAATTGTGGATCCGCAAAGAAAGGCCTGCAGGGAAGATGATGGCCGCATGCCTTGTTTTTCCTGTGGCAGTTCCTGCCGGGCTCTGGTTTGCCTTTAACAAGTTTGTTGACCTGTATGTGCCCAATACAGGCGGCATTCAGAGCTATGACGGGATGAAGGTCTCTTCTTTTCTTGAGGTTTTCAAGTCCTCTGCCGAAAGTTCCATCCCGTATCTTGAAGATGTACGGCAGATCTTTACAGATGCGGTGTTTTTCCGCGACGTGCTTCTGCATGGTTCTTATGCCGTAGCAATTGGCGGCCTTGTCGTCATCATGCTGATTGTTTCCTGGCTGCAGAATGACAGGCAGGGAAAAAGGACGGCATACCTTGCAACTTTGTGGACACTGCTGACAGGCATATTCTATGCGCTTGTGATGTACTTTTTGTACGAGACTGCCCTCTCTGAAGGAGAAGCAAGAAAACTTGCAAGCTATGAAAGGTATATGAATACCTTTACAGTCTGTGCAGCGCTGCTGCCCCTCTATTTCTTTTATGGCGCAGGCTTGTGGAAGAAATACAGGACAGTCCTCCCCATAGCTGTGCTGGCACTGGTGTCATATGTGCTGGTTTTCGGGCATGCCAGTGCTTTTTCCCAGATTGTACCCGGCTTTCTGACGCATGACATGGAAAAGACCAGGGTGTTTCGGGAAATGGCAGGGCAGATTAATACGGTTCCTGAGGGATCCAGTATCTTCGAGCTGACAAGGGGAGAGAACGGGGGGACCCGTGTACGGCTCAGATATTACTGCGCCCCGAGAGCCCTTGCCGGCGGAAGCATAGGCCAAAAACTGTATGACCGCGATATTTTCACCAGGAATCTCACCGTGGAACAGTTTGTGAAAGAGGTCGGGAGATACGACTACCTCTATGTGAATTCTGTCGATGCAGCCTTTATGGAGCAGTACAGCGCAGCTTTCAGGGACCCGTATATCATTGCAAACAAAGTCCTGTACAAGATAGACGGAAGCGGCAGCGGCGTCCTGGATCTCAGCATTTCCAACAGCAGAAGCGGTAGCCTGAAAGAAATGACGGTTCTGGATGCATATCTTTCCAGGCTGAAGGACAGCGGCTATACCGTGTTTGTTTCGGTCAGGGACGAGGGCTCAAGATACATTACCCCTGAAAGGCAGGAGCTTCTGAAAAAGCTGGGGGCGTTGCTTGATCTGAAAGGCCAGTGGCGAAAAAGCTACTATGCGGTCATGAAAAATGGCGTCCTTATAGCAGAGCAGCTTGGTGACGGGCTTCTGTCAGCTGAGGGGAAGCTTGAGAATGGCGCTTCCTATTCTGTGAAAAGCCAGGGCTGGAATGATGGCGCCAGCGTTTCGTCAATTGTAATCAACGGAAAAGAGCTCTCGAAAAACCGCCGCGGCCTTAATATCGTTGTCTACGATGAAGCTGCGGGCAGGGTAGTCGATTCAGTCTGCTTTGACACCTTTGCTTTCGGGCTCTGCTCACGGTAGGCCGTCCCTGTCCTTTTCCCGATGATTTTGTGGTCCCCGCTGCCGAAGGCTTCCCTTGGGCAGCGGGGGCTCCTTTTTCAGGCTGGCGTTTTGCACGTACCCTCCCTGCATCCTGATATTGCGGGTGCCGGAATACAAAATTTAGGCCCGTTGTAAATATGGAATATTTATAGCGCCTGTGATACAAGATACCCTGACAGACTGATTGTATGCAGGGCTTTCCTGTATGCGTGTCACAAAAAGGCATGGCCTGCTTTAAGGCCTTGTCTCTCATACAGACTGTACAAGAGGTTAGCACTGTCCGGATAAGCTTGCGTACTGTTTTCCCATACGTTTGACTGCTGTCCGGAACAGGAGGGATGTCTTATGCAATATATCAAAGCACTGGTC
>CAVJEZ010000242.1:0-2813 GCA_963648625.1 Odoribacter splanchnicus | reverse complement strand
CTTACCTTCAGCCCTGCCAGGAACGAGGACATGAAGCGCGAAAACGCCAACGTCAATGGCGACAGCTCCATGGGCACCATGCTCAAGTACGGCTCCGAAGGCTCAAAATATTTCTGCAACCATCATATTCTGCCCCCGGACATTGCAGCAGCGCATGTCTGCGGCGATATCCATATTCATGACGAAGATTTTTACATGCTGACCGAGACCTGCTGCCAGATAGACCCCCTGCGTCTGTTCAGGCACGGCTTTTCCACTGGGCATGGCTATCTCCGTCCCCCGAGCAACATCCTGTCGCGCACGGCCCTTGCCTGCATCATCATCCAGGCCAATCAAAACGAGATGCACGGCGGGCAGTCCATTCCCAACTTTGACTTTGCCATGGCGCCCGGCGTGGCCCAGACCTTCCGCAAGCACTATTTTGACTCGCTGTCAGCCTGCGTAGAGGTGGAGACCGGAATCGGGCATGACGAGGCAGCTGCTTTCTGCAAGGAACTGGCCTCATCCCTGGAACCGGTGGTTATGAATGCCATGCCCGAACTGCCCGGACGCGTTGCGAAGGCGGTTGCCAAGATGAAGGAGCAGGGCAGCGCCCTGGCTGGGCGCATCAATGCCGAAGTCCTTGGCGCATATGCCGGCAAGACTGCCCTGCGCAAGACTGAGCGGGATACCTTCCAGGCAATGGAAGCGCTGGTTCACAATCTAAATACTATGAACTCCCGTGCCGGAGCCCAGGTGCCCTTCAGCTCCGTCAACTACGGCACTGACACAAGCCCCGAGGGCCGCATGGTGATAAAGCAGCTCCTGCTTGCCACCGAGGCCGGGCTTGGCGGCGGGGAAACGGCCATCTTCCCCGTGCAGATATTCAAGATGAAGGCCGGAGTCAGCTATAATGAAGGCGATCCCAACTACGATCTCTTCAAGCTGGCCATCGAGGTTTCGGCCAAGCGCCTTTTCCCCAACTTCTCCAACCTGGATGCCCCCTTTAACCTGCAGTACTACAAGCCCGGCGACTACAATTCCGAAGTGGCGTATATGGGCTGCCGCACCAGGGTTATGGGGAACGTGTACGATCCTTCGCGCGAAGTGACCTGCGGCAGGGGCAACCTCTCCTTTACGTCCATTAACCTGCCAAGGCTGGCCATCCTGGCCAACCATGATACAGACAAGTTCTTTGCGCTTCTGGACAATACCATTGACCTGGTCATCCGCCAGCTTCTGCACCGCCTGCAGATTCAGTCGGCACGCAAGGTGGCCAACTACCCGTTCCTCATGGGAGAGGGCGTCTGGATAGATTCCGACAAGCTTGGCTGGGAAGACACCATTGGCGAAATCCTGAAGCACGGCACGCTCACCACAGGCTTTATCGGCCTGGCCGAGACCCTGGTTGCCCTGACAGGCAAGCACCATGGCGAGAGCGAGGAGTCACAGAAGCTGGGCCTGAAGATTGTGCAGCACATGCGCGACCGCATGGACGAGGAATCCAGAAAGACAAAGCTCAATTTCACGCTTATAGCCACGCCTGCGGAAGGCCTTTCCGGACGTTTTGTGAAACTGGACAAGGAGCGCTTCGGCGTCCTGCCCGGCGTGACGGACAGGGAATACTACACCAATTCCTTCCACGTTCCCGTGTACTACCCCATCAAGGCATTCAGGAAGATCGATATCGAGGCACCGTACCATGCCATGACCAATGCCGGCCATATCAGCTATGTCGAGCTTGATGGCGACCCCAGCAAGAATCTAGAGGCCTTTGAGTCCATCATCCGCTATATGCACGACAAGGGTATCGGCTACGGCTCAATCAACCATCCCCTGGACCGCGACCCTGTCTGCGGCTATGTGGGCGTGATAGGCGATATATGCCCCCGCTGCGGACGCAGGGAAGGCGAGCCTGTCTCTGAGGAAAAGCTTTTGCAGCTGAGAAGGAAGTTCCCGCATATGCCGCAGTGCAGCTATGGCAGGGACGACCTGGAAAACCTTAATTAGGCAGACAGTTCTAACAGCTTGTGCCGTACATGCCTGTTCCTGGGAGCAGGCATGTACGGCATTGGATTATATAACCGTCGAACAGGGCGCGTGGCGCTCAGCCCCCAAAGCAGGAGAGGAGAAGAGGCAATGCTGGAAATTATCAAGTTCTGTACCCTGTGGGTGCTGCCGCCTGCCGTGGTTGTTTTCCTGCTTTTGTGCCTGACTGTGCTGGCGTACAGGAAAAAGTATGCCGGACGCTCCCTGCTTGCCCTGTCCCTCCTTGTCTTGTGGTTTTTCTCCCTGCGTATCGGGGCAAACCTGCTTTGCTGGCCTTTGGAGAAAATGTATCCCTATCCTGACAGAAACGGCCAGGAACTGGCCTCCTGTGACCTTATTGTCCTGACAGGTGCCGGTGCCGAGCCTGGCGTGCCTGATTTTTCAGGCACTGGTGCGCCAGGGCCTGTTATGGGCAAGACCATGCTGACAGGATTCCGGCTGCAGAAGGCAACAGGCATGCCCCTTCTTGTGACAGGCGGTGCCGTGTTCAAGGGAGATGCTTCCGAGGCTGATATAGCTGTACGCATCTTTAAGGATATGGGCATACCGGAAGAGAGCCTTATTATCGAGAACAAGGCCCGCAATACGGCCCAGAATGCCAGCTATACAAAGGAACTGCTTGAGCAGCGGGGCTGGAACAGGGCAGCCCTGGTTGTGGCAGCTCTCCATGCTCCAAGGGCGGCAAAGCTTTTTATCAGGGAAGGGGTCGATGTGCTGGTAGTTCCCAGCCATTACCGCAGGCCTGGGGCATGGGAACCGTCCCTGTGGCGTGATATTACTCCGAC